>CAVKLS010000067.1:0-8166 GCA_963657025.1 bacterium
CTCCGCCTCCGCCACTTCCGCCACCTATAGCTGTTCCATTATAAGTAGGTTTGCCGTCGCTACCCTCAGCAAACTTATCCAAGACAGCCTTGTTGCTGTGGGTGTGTTTAGCCGCCATCAGCTGTTCAACTTTTGTCGAAATGTCTGTAGGGGTGTCAGAAGCTACTTCAGTCGAGTCTTGTAAGCTGCTTCCAATATAAGCCTCTACTATCGGAGATTTGATAATGTTCTCGCCGTTATTACCTACAATTTGAATACCCATAACAGATTCTATTATAGGCATTAATGTAATGTCCTGCGGAATAGCGTAGTTGATTACGCTGTTACTCGCAGTTACCGTGTTCGACGCGATTACCTTCCCGCAGGTACTAAACTCTATCTTATAAGAGGTCGCGTCTTTAAGTTCGGGTGATAATGCGATTATAAGCTTGGTGGCTTTATGCTCACCGATATACCCTATATTTACTTTAACAGGACGCTGTAAATCTATATATACTTCTCTCAGATTAAGTCACCATCCTTACTTTTAATTGTCAAGGTCAAAATTGGCGTCTTGACTACTTGTTCATTTGAAACGAGAAGAGTGTTGCCGGTCGCAACCCACTCCACGCCGCACTTAGCTTCTATGACAAATGTTCCGTCGTTAAGTTTAATTTTGAGCGCCCATATATCGTAATCTTCAAATTCACTAATAGACAGAACCCTTGAGTCGTTTTTGGCTAAGGTAATAGTTGAAGAACCCGTCACAAGCCTGATTTTCTCTGCCGACTTAGAAACTTTTACTTTATATACACTCACCGTTGCTGTTTTTGAGCTAACTCCGACGGCCTGTACTTTCAGCCGCCCACCAACAGCTAAACCTTTAGTGAGCGATACAGAGCACACGCCGTCGGTCGCCGTCGCGCTAACAGATGACTCTTTGTTGAAAGCGTCTTTAAAATGAACCGTATAGTTGAATTTCTCCCCGACCATAAAGTCGGGGAGTTTTATTTTTAGGTTTGCACTATTGTTTTCGCCGTCGTAACCCCATACCACTTCTTGCGTGTTGGGGTATTCGGCATTTATGTAAATTTCACGCAAATAGCATCAATCCTCTTCAATAAAGTCGTAGATCGCGGCTATGTCGTCAGGGGAGAGCTCAACTCCATCCAACTCCGACAAATAAATCTTTATGTCGGGTATAGTAGCCTCTATCCCGCTAAGCTCTTTAATGGCAGCAGCACACTCGTCCGTCTTATCCTTTTGGATTTTGTAACCACTACCGCTTATGACAGGTTCGCCATTCTCGTCTTTCTCTCCGTACTGCTCAATTACCTGTGAGAGACGCTCTGTATAAAAATTCGCGTCGTCCTTCAGGGCACTGCACAGCTTTGAGATTTTGTATGCCGTTTTAGCGGGCATAGCATTACAACTTATTTTATTAAGAGCCGCACGGGCTCTGTGGGCGTTTTCTATTGTCATTTATATAAACTCCTTTTATTCATATTTTGATTAGATGCCTATAACGGCTCTAAGAACGAAATGGTTGGGCGTAAACTTTATACCGCTCGATGCAGTATACTCACCACTACCATTTTTTGCATACCCACTAATCTTATTATCGCTGATATACAGGTATTTCCACGCGACATAATTGCCACTCTCACTACTTAGGAGCATCGACGGAGCAAATCCGTTCCAACTTTTTACATGATACTTTGGCACAAAGATATAATTAAACCCGTAGTTTTGTGAACCTCCACTATAAACGCTCCATACCAGTACGATCCCATTCGGTAAGTCGCTTATGTTTTTTGCCAATTCTATAGTCTGATTTTCATTCATAAACATACCAGCATTATTATCGGTAGGCCAAAGGACGGTGTGGTTCCCAGTGTAATTAACGCCACCAATAGTAATACCATATGTCGCTGTTAAACTCCCAGTCGTGACATATGGTTGAATCTCCCATCCATCATTTAAGGGTCCAACCGCCTTCCTGATATAGTTTGTTAGACGCACGTTTGTGGGTTGATCACTATAGTAAGAGGGGACTGTTAGATTGAACCCCGTTCCGCCGTGTATCTTGATATTGCCACCCTTCATGGTAGTTTTACCGTTAGTGGTTACCCCAAACCCATTACTAAGAATTTGAATGTCGTTAATCGCAGACATACCCAAATAACCAGTGCTCTGCAACGACAAGTTATTTGCGTAATTGCTATCGTCGCTCGACGCGCCGATTACTATTGTTTCCCCGGCTATTCCGATACAGGTGTCGCCAGATGTATCTTCATAAAGAACAATCCTACCGTTAGTATCTGAACCATCAGTCTTGGTTAAATAAAGACCAACCTCGGTTTCTCCATCTGCCGTTTCACTCTTCAACCACACGTCGTAGTTAGCGCCTTTAACTCTAACCGTACCCGTGAGCTGTGCGTCGCCGGTGTCAAGGTTAATATAAGTCTCACCGTCTTTTGATTTAAGCAGACCCGCAGTTATTTCACCCGCAGAGGCTCTACGAACCTCAAGATTATTAACTGCATACCAACCCGCAGTAACATTAGTCTTAGTAGAAGTATCTTTGACAAACGTAGCTATGGCGATAGAAAAATTAACCGGGGTAAGTGAGGTACTTTCAAGACTCTTAGTGTCGATCGTGACAGTGCTGTTGAGCGTCGTATAACCACTGCTTGAAAGCGGTACTTTATCGGAATATATATTTTTCTTACTCTCCACACCTTGGGCATTACGCACAGTAACAACAAGAGCTATCTTAACATCCAACGAATTATTGTGGAATGCTCGGCTGTACACGTTGCCTGTAATCCTGAACGAGTCGCCGATCTTACACGGATATGATTTGCTGATGTAAGTGAAATACGGCGAAGCGGTAGGGTAGGAGATAGGAGTAAGCCAACGCTCATTTATGTACGCCTTATGAGCTGTTTCGGCGGCGTACTCGGCGGCAGACTTGAACCCGTACACATCAGCAGTTTCCTCGCTGAGGTTGACATAGTTTGTGTAGTCGCCGACCGCAATAGAGTCTATAGACAAACTGCCAGTAGCTACAATACTGCCATCCAAATACATCTGCCCGTCTTCCACGCCGAACACTTTCTTGCCATTCGGGTCTTTTATAAGAATATCGCCGTTGTTAATCGTAAGTCCTTTATCATCTATAGTTACGCTATATTCTCCGTTTTCTTCAGAGCCACCAGCTATAATGAGGTTGTTACCGGCTATAATCTTACCTATAATGACATCTCCGGCTACACCATACTTATAAACATCATTACCGCTTTTGTCTTTGCCGAGATACAGTTTGCCGACAGCTGTTTTAGCCGTCTCCCACCCGTCGTCAGTAAAGACTATGCAGTTATTGACAATGCGGAGCTGTTCGCCGTCATATATAGGATTACCCTGTGAATCCGTAAGGAAGATCGGATTACCGTCGGCGTCGAGAGCATCCATACCCTGCGCGTCCTTTTGTGTTTTACGCAAGCGACCAAGATAGCCGCCGTCGTCTATAATTACTTCCTGATTTTTAGCCGAGAGAGCTTTGTCTTTTGTGAGGATAAGAGCCTCGTCAATCCACTTAGAAGCGTCGCTGACCTGCTTAGACATATCTTCAACAATGCCCGCGACATACTGCAAGGTAGCTTTTGACTTCGACACTTCGCCAAATACATCATCAAACAACGACCTTGGATCGTACTGATTGTACTTGTTACCAAAGGTCAGGGATATGGTTTTGGACTCAAAATCTATGTCTATAGTGAGCAAATGCAGTTGTTCAAACTTGTCGTCGTCCACTTCTGCGGTCACTATGCAACCACTCTCAAGCTGTGAAGTAAATGAAGCAAATTGCTGTGAAAAGATAAACGAACGAGTCGTGACTTCAAACTTTCTATTGGGTGTTGAAATTTTAGAAAGCTGAGTCTTAGCTCGTTTCATAAGCTCGACACACCAGTCAAATATTTCGTCCTGAGACATAATGTCTGTCTTGGTGATATTGTCGTCGGTATAGTCGGCTTGCTTTATATAAGCAGAGAGTTCGCGAAGAAGCTCGTCCGTAAATATAGCTTTGCCATTAACGTCTCGCGCGGTCGTAGACAAACTACACGCCGCCTGAATGGCATCTATCTGAGCTTTAGTTGCATCTGCTTGTGCTTTTTGAGAATTATATAGCGTTTGCTTTTGCGCCTTGGCTATAGATAGTTCTGCGATTTTAGCATTAACGGTTGCAAGAGCGACGGGTACGGCATCCGTAGTTGCGTCGTCGCCAACCGCGCCGCTCTTTTTGAGCTGACTGAGCAACGACGTTTTCTTTGAGCTTATTGTGCCGGAGAGAATACAATCACGACAGGTGTAATAGATATCAATCTGAGTGTTCAGCTTGTCTATATCCATCTGCGTTTCGCTCATAGCGAGATACTGATTATAATACTCTCTGTTGAGAGCTACATAGCTTTCCTCTACAGAAGCAATCTTGGCTTCCCAACGCGTAACCGCGTCCTGTAGCTCAGAAGACATCCAATGTTTATGGTATGTGAAGTCGTAAATAACGGTTGTACCGATAGGGTTAACTCTACGAATACTCATATTCTCGTCACCCGTAACACTCAATGCCGTATAGAGGTCGTCGTAGTCTTGCGAGATATCAAGCCCCTCGATAATATTGTTCCTTGCAAGATGAATACTCGTAAGGTGTTGGTCGGCATAGGCAGCTCTGTCATACACAGATATCTTGCGGTTGATTATGTCGTAGCAGAACACACAATCGAACTTGTCCTGTAAGTCATTCATAAAGAACTCATATATGCTCGTAGACTCTGCAATTTCAAAATACCTGCTGCGAGCCTTAACCTTGTCATCTATATGGTCGAGAGACCACGACGGACATTTTGCTATAGCAAGGGTCAACACGCCGTCTTTAGTATCATTAGATATCAGTGGATAAACACCAGCCTTGTAGAACGGCGCTTCAAGCTCCTCAAGCTCACGCTCGACGGACACGCAGGATATCTCTTTTACTCGTCCCTCTTGGGAGAACGAGTCTTCAACACTGTCTATTATGAAATATCCGATATCCGAGGCGTATATATATCTTCCGGTTTCGAGATCGCTGTAGGTGTCACGCACTTTCTCATTAATAAGCGGAAGAGTAAAGGCTAACTCGGAGAGAGAGCCAAAATTGAGGGTAGCATCTATATCTTTGGCATACGGCAACGCGCACACCGAATTGGTGAGCAGATTATCCGAGGTCACATAACTGCCGGGGTTGCACACTGTGAGCAGGGGAGTCTCAAAGCGTTTGAATTTATCAAACCTTGCTATCATGTCATCCACCTCGCATTATTCCAAGTAAACTTTATCGACGACACGCCGCCCGTAACAGAGATAATGTTCTCGCCCGGAACAAGCCTCAAGAAGCGCTGATTAACAAGCTTGTTGTAATACTCGGTATTGGTATTGTTTACAATTGTTCCTATAGCGCAGTCGGCGTAAAGCACCGCATTTGCCGTTGCATCTTTAATCTGCATAGCGCGGTTGTTATCGCTTTTGTTCGTTATAGTCACATCTGCTTTTGTGTTGCCGCAGGTGATAACGAGATACGGGTAGACATAATCCTGTATGTCCGTATCAACATTAAGCTTTATATCTGAGCCGAAAGAGTTGGCTGTGACCTCCACTTTTTCCTGTATAGCCATTGTGGACGAGCACATACAAGTACAACGCCAGCCAACAGTACCCTCGGCGTACTCAATCTTCTCCGGGTTGCAGAATACACATTCAAGATACTGTCTCTTTATTGTACCGTTCACATATTCAGCTTCTTTGTCATCCTCGGGGTCTATGTAAAACTCTTTGAAAGTGGGGGAGTTGAAGAGCCAATTCTTTATAGCTCGCTCATGCACAGAGCAATATCCCTCTTCACCGATTATCTCAACCTCGAACTCAAGCGGAGCACTCTCACGGGAGACCCCTGTAATATATCTTTTATTCTGTGCAGGAAAGAACGACGACGAGTATTCCACAGAGCCCTCCGCCGAAGTAAGCCCGTCTGTATCGATTCGCAGAATTGAAAGATTATAACGCGACGAGTTAATTCCGTCATAAATGAACCTATTTCCTAACAGATAAATATCGACTCGCCCCTTTCTTAAAATAATAAAATCCGCACACAGTTTTGATTATTTGTGCGCAGATTTTTGTATTGAAAAATATATTTGTTGTGGTATAATTGCTTATGAAAAATAAAGTTGGAGGAATAGTTATGAATTTAATACCAATGCCGGGAGACCGTATAGATAGCTTTGGCTATAGCGACGGAACCCTATATATCCTCTTTAAGACCGGTGCATTATACGCTTATTACAATGTACCGCCGCAGGAGTGTCAAAATTTTATGTCCGCCGCACTCCCCGGAGAATACCTCGACGAGCACATCAAGGGGATATATACATATGAGAGACTCGGCTAATCCTTAATAATCAGAACAGCCGCTGGACCCTCTACATCTATGGAAGTCCTGTCGTAGGGGTCAAGCTCTATGCACTTTACGCCACCACGCTCCGAAAGCTCTTTTCTAAGAGCACGCGTGGTTACTTTGGTAAGGTTCTTTTTAGGCAAATCCTCGTCTGATATATCATCGGACTTATCATACGACCTATCCCATAAGCAGTCATAGGGAACAGCTCTGTGCTCGCGTATACCAGTGGACTCACACTTCTGACAATACGGCAATATGGCGCTAAAACACTGAGCATCCATACTCTCAAATTCGTCGCGCGTTATAAATGACACACCCATGTCTGCACAGATATTACAATACTTACATAAGTATACGACGCGGTTGTTATCTGCGTCGTACTTTCTGCTGCATAAAAATTCTTTCTGGCATTTAGGCAAACTACTTCCTAATATATTGTTAACATCCATTTACTTGCACTCCTTGCAATTCTCGCAACGCGAAATAAGTGATTTTAAACATATCCAATCGAGCTTCTTAAGATGCTTACAGCAAAGATCACCTGCGTATATTTTTATTGACAACATACGGTAAGGACAGATATACGAGAAACAATCTTCCTCTGTAATATATTTTCTATTACACAAAAACTCTTTCTGACATTTAGTCAGCTTCTGTTTGCGTTTGTTCATTCCTTTTATTCCTTTCGTTCGTATCACGTCACATAATAAACGGGGAAATATTCATGAAAATATCTCCCCGTTATATGCTTGACATTGTTTTACGATGTGATATAATCAGCCTGTAGAAAATTATTTTTTCATTTTCTTAAACTCATTAAGAATATCTGTAACGATTTGCTTGTGAGCTCTGCGTAGCTCGCCGACCGTCTTCTCGTCAGCCGATCCGTTGATAACCACGTCGCCAACTGTAATATTACACGGAGACGCTATAGACACAGACGACGCGGCGGACAGAGATTTAATCATTGAGCTGAACACCTCACCGGGCTGGTTAGCCCACTTGTAAAGGAACTCACTTGCTTTGGCGTTGAACACCTTGTCGCCGTCATTGAGGAACTTATAGCGACCCTTATCAGGGGAGCCAAGAATAAACTCAAGACCCTTTTCGTCAATGTTAGCTATACCGCCCTTTGCGTAGGGAGTACCCGTAGCGTAACCTTGAATATCAGACTTCCACACCCAGCCGGTATACGCGCCATTAACGCCTATGAGGACTTGGTTGCCCTTGACCTGATAAACGGTATACTTGCCTCCGGGAACATGGGATGCCATTTTTGCGTTGCCGCTTTGAGAGGAGAAGTGCGTTGCCGATTTCTTGATAGTCACCTTATCACCACGGTTGGGTCCAGACTTCTGACTTGTATTAGAAGAGCTGTTGGACTTATTCATGTTTTTGGCGGCGGCTTGCGCGGCGTCCTTTGCACTCGTTCTCTGGGTCGCCCTCTCGCGAGCTTCACGCTCGGCGGCGGTTTCATACTTGCCCTTGTTGTAGCCCGTCATGTTGTCGAGCTTCATGCCGTAATCGTTGTCGAGTAGACTATTATAACGGTTAAGAGCCTCGTATGCGGCTTCCCATTTTTCTGTTATTTCGGAATCAATTCCTGCCTATTTTGTTTACTTGCGCTCGCAACGCGCAAATGATATTGCCAATATATCCTCATATTTTCATATGAGAGCAGACCATATCTT
>CAVKLS010000068.1:0-1317 GCA_963657025.1 bacterium
GGGCCGAGAACCTTTGCTCCCGAGCCGACAAGAACATTATTCCCAAGCGTCGGGTGACGCTTGCCCTGATCCTTTCCTGTTCCGCCTAAGGTGACGCCCTGATAGAGCGTGCAGTTATCGCCGATTTCCGTTGTCTCTCCGATAACAACTCCCATGCCGTGATCGATAAACAGATTCTTTCCTATCGTAGCACCGGGGTGAATTTCTATTCCCGTCTTGTGGCGTGACCTCTGGGAAATGAACCTTGCGATAAATTTCATTCCGTGGGTCTGAAACCAATGCGCCTTGCGGTACGACCTTATCGCCTTGAAGCCCGAATAAAGAAAATAGACCTCAAATCTTGATCTCGCCGCAGGATCTCTCTCCATGACCAAATCAAGCTCCGCTTTCAGCTTATCAAACATACTCTCCCTCTTTCCGACAACAAAAAAGCCTCCGATACCAAAAGGTACCGAAGGCGAAAATTCGCGGTTCCACTTCGTTTTATAACTCTTTTGCCTTAACGCAGCCGATTGACATTCTCAACCTCACGTACGGGGATACTTGATTTCCCCCCGTCTGCTCACGGACGCACTTCACTTTTCCTTTCACCGCACGGGCTCTCAGCCGACGACCCACGCTTTCTGTTGTGCTTTTGAAAAGCTACTCTTTCCGATCATTGCATTTAACTCTTATCTTCCACTGATTATAATCCAGGAAGTGAATTTTGTAAAGTGTAATTCTGATATTTGTTTATCGTACGCCTTAACAGGCATTCTCGGCAATGAGTTTTATAGCCGACTCTATAAGTCTTCCCACACTCAAATCAGGCACGCCCGCTATCACATTGTCGCAGTGATTTATCGGAATGAGAACCTTTTTTGCGTCGCTGCTGCCGACCGCAACCGCCATTTCGGGCGTTATCTCACCGTAAAGCGAATCTGCGATAACAATTCCAATCGGGCCGACTATCACATCGGCTTTTCTTGCGCCTACCTTAACGGCGTTCTCTCCCGTTGCGGCAACGTCTGCACCTGCTTTAAGCATTGCGCTCGTTGCGGCGCTGTTCGTTCCGACCGCAGTTATGAATGCGTCGCTTATCTTCTCTTTGATTCCCGTCACGAGCTGTCTGCCTATTCCTCCGCCCTGAGCGTCAATTACCAATATTTTCATCAATTTCCTCCGCTTACGTTAAATCTCACTTTAATGTTTATCTGACTGAATTGTATCAAAAACAAGTGCATTTTTCAAGCATTTATTTTTTATACCGAAATTCTTCGATTCTTCCCGTTTTACCGTTAAATATTTCCAGATACTCATCTGTTCCAAAAAGAGAAA
>CAVKLS010000068.1:1327-8051 GCA_963657025.1 bacterium
GCTGTTTTCTTTTTTATTCTTCCACAAGAAGCTTATAAATCTCGTTCTTTTTGAAACCGGTTTCCTTGGCAGCTTCCTTTGCGGCAAAAGAAACGCTCATTCCGCCCTCGATTTTCTCCTTTGCCAATGCGAGCGCATCCTCAATCGTTAGCTCCTTTTCTTCCGATTCCTTCGCACCGTCAATCACGAGAACAAATTCTCCCTTTGGCGGATTTTCCGAGTAGTAAGCCACAGCCTCACTCAGCGTGGTGCGCTTTACCTCCTCGTGAATTTTCGTAAGCTCTCTGACAAGTGCGATGTTTCTGTCACCGAACACCTCCAGCATATCCCTTAAGGTATTTAAAAGCTTGTGCGGTGCCTCATAGAAAACCATGGTGCGCTTCTCGTTTTTCACCTCGTCGAGATGCTCCCGTCTGTTCCTTTTGTTCACGCTCAAAAAGCCCTCGAAGGTAAATCTTCCCGTGGGAAGTCCCGACACAGCCAAAGCGGACGCCATGGCAGTCGGACCGGGCACAACATAGACGGGAATATTAAGCTCGGCGCATTGTCTGACGAGCAATTCTCCCGGATCGCTTATTGCGGGCATTCCTGCATCGGACACCTGAGCACAGCTTTCCCCCGCCAGAATTCTCTGACAGATTATGTCCCCTCGCTGAATCTTATTATGCTCAAAATAGCTGACAAGCGGTTTTTTTATACCGAAATGATTCAAAAGCTTGACGGTGACGCGGGTATCCTCAGCCGCAATGAAATCAACATTTGCGAGGGTATGCACAGCCCTTGGGGAAAAATCCGAAAGATTGCCTATCGGTGTTCCCACAACGTAAAGCGCACCTTTTTTTATCTCGTTTTTGCTTGCGGCTTCAAAGGAAAATTCGGAAATATCCTCTTCGTTTTCCTTCAGAAGCTCTGTTTCTTCATATATCATTTTTGATAATCCTTGTAATCTCCGTAAATTTCGAGCATCTCCTTTGTCGTCTCTCCGTTCTCCTCGAGAATGAGCGTCGGCAAAATCTCAAGCCCGGGCTTTCCGCCGCGCCTTGACTCCAAAAGAAAAATAAACGGTGCGGTGTCTCTTCTCGTCTGCACAAGCCTCAGTTTCTTCGGCTCAAGCTGCCTCTCACGAAAAATATTCATCGCATCGCAAAGTCTCTCGGGACGCTGACACATGCACAGTCTTCCGCCGAATTTCAGCGAAAACTTAGCCGCGTCGGCAAGCTGCTCAAGGCTTAAGAAATCCTCGTGACGGGCAATTTTCATATTCTCAATCCCGTTCTTGATTCCTCTGCCGTCAGCCTTATAGGGCGGATTGCATGAAATAAGGTCGAGATTTTGCTTCGGAAAAAGCTCACGGTAATTATTGACGTCGTTTTTAATCAGCTCAATATCAAAGCCGCACGCTTCTATCGACATTTTCGCCTGAAGATATGCCTTTTCCTGAAGCTCCACCGCACTTATCTCCCTCGGCTGATAGCGAGATGCCCAAATAAGCGGAATAGTTCCGCAGCCCGTGCCGAAGTCGGCACATTTTTCCTTGCGCTTAGGCGAAGAAAAATGTGCCAGAAGTATCGTGTCCGTATTAAAGGAGTGCTCTTTTGTGACAAAAACCTTTGCCTTTTTTCCGAGCGGCTCCCATTTTCCGACTAAATTCTCCGAACAAAAATCAGTCATTGTCATTCATAATGCAAGCTGTAAGTGTTCCGATAACCGAGCCGACGATCGTTCCCAAAACAAAGCCGTCCTTGAATTTTCGGGAAAGCTCTTCACGGTGAATTTTCTCAAGCTCCTCTTTTTTCTTTGCCTCTTCGATTCTGTGCTTCTCGATTAAAGTATGTACGCTCATGTTTTGTCCTCCGTTATTATAGTATTTTATGTTTATTTGCCGTCAATTGCCGTTAATCTGAAATTTTGTCAATTGTCAATCATCGTAGTCGTCGAGGAACGAGTGAACCTCACCGTTTTTCTTGTACCTGATTACGGTATCGAGCATAACATTTTCGAGACTGTGGAAAATGTTCGCCTCAACCTGCGGATTTGTTTTTTTAATCTCCTGAATCAGCTTCTTTGTCTCGACTCGCCTTGAGCCTGTCGGGCCCTCACCCGTGTGACAGGTGGTGCATGTCTCGGTGAATTTGCATGCGCACTGCAAGAAATAAAGTCCGTTGTAATCTCTCCAGTGCTTTATGTCGTCCTCTCGAATAAGATAAAGCGGTCTGATTATCTCCATACCGGGGTGCGAGGTGGAGTGAAGCTTTGGCATCATTCCCTGAATCTGACCGCCCGAAAGCATGCTCATAAGGGTTGTCTCGATTACGTCGTCAAAGTGATGACCGAGTGCGATTTTGTTGCAGCCGAGCTTTTTTGCCTCCTCGTAGAGATAGCCCCTTCTCATTCTTGCGCAGAGATAACAGGGATTTTTTTCAACGCCGAAAACCGACTCGAATATATCGCTCTCGAATATATGGGCGGGAATATCGAGCATCTTGAGATTGTTCTCGATAATCTCCCTGTTGGCAGGTGTGTAACCGGGATCCATAACGAGGAATTTCACCTCAAAGGGAAATTTGTTGTGACGCTTAAGCTCCTGAAAGCATTTTGCCATGAGCATACTGTCCTTGCCGCCCGAAATGCAAACTGCTATGGAATCACCCGGCTTTACAAGCTCATAGGACTTGACCGCCCCCGCAAATCTTCTCCATATCTTTTTGGTGAATTTCTTTCTTATGGAAGTCTCAACGTCCTTTGCCTTGCTCTCCTCGGTTCTGAGCGTCTCTCTAAGCCAGCCCGCATAGCCGGGGGTAAAAGAATAAGCGTCTATTCCCGACTCTCTCAAAGTCTCGGCTAAAACAAGGCTTATTTCACCGGAACGGCAGATAAGCAGCGGTCTTTGCGGCAAAACCGAAAAGTCCTTTTCTATTTCAGCCTGCGGAATATTCACAGAACCGGGCAAATGACCGTAAGCATAGGCAACATCGTCACGGATGTCAACGGGAGAGAATTTATCGCGACCCGTCTGCCACTGCTCAAGGCTAACCTCTATATTTTCGTATATATCAAGCATAATTGCTCCTAAATTCTTCTTTTTTCTTTCCGTTATCTGTTTAACTTCGTGTTAGGGCGACCGAAGGTCGCCCCCTACGGTTGTTACATACAAACTATCATAAATTACGGGCAGTTTTGATATCTGCACTTAGATTATACAATATTTGCGAAAAAATACCAACTGTATTTCAAGTGTATTTATTGTAATAAAAACTAAAAGCCGAGACCCTAAAGCCTCGGCTAAAAGTTCATCTTTAGTTTTCTGTCTGAAAATTACTCAGCAGAAGGTGCTCCAACAGGGCATGTACCCTCGCATGCGCCGCACTCGATGCAGCTGTCAGCGTCGATAACATACTTGCCGTCACCCTCGGAGATTGCTCCTACAGGGCACTCGCTTGCACAAGCACCACACATGATGCACTCATCAGAAATCTTGTATGCCATGATATATACCTCCATAAGTTTTTACAACTGCGAGTCAAACTTTACAGCCTACTGCCGTAAGTCAACTCCTTAACACGCCTTAATGATAACACAACCAACGCAAAAATCAAGGGATTTTCTTCACCTCATTTTAATTTTGGTTGATTACACAAAGATAATTGTAGTGCATTTGTAACAATTTGAGCATTAGGCAAAACTAACGCATTAAACAAGTTCAATAAAAATTAACAATTGTAAAGTTAGGATATATTCACTTTTGCACAAAGCTTATTCTTTTAAATATGTATCCAAAAACGAACTCATATTCTTTCGAGAATAAACTCGATTATGCTGTTGGAAACAAGAAAGCCTTCTGCGGTAAGACTTATGGCATCATCACCGATTGCGATTAAATTTGACGGCAGATTTTTTGCGGCTTTTAATGCGGCAGAATATATTTCACTGCCGTTTTCATATTCGCTCAAATCCTCTCTTCTGAGCCCCTCGCAAAGCCGCAGCTTCAGCATAATTTTCTCCTCGGCGTCGCCGCCCGTTCCGTCAGGCACAGGCTCGTCACCCGCAAGAAAACCGTTTAGGCTTCTCTCAAAGAAAAATCTCTTTCCGTCCATGAACGAATGTGCCGCAGGGCCAATTCCGAGGTACTCCCCGTCTTTCCAGTACCTTGTGTTGTGCCTTGCCTCAAAATTCGGCTTTGAAAAATTGCTTATCTCGTACTGGGCGTAGCCACGCTTTTTGAGCTCGTCTACCATAAAAAGATAGAGCTCGGCGGTTTCGTCGTCATCAAGCGTCTCGACTCCCTTTTTGCCGAAAACGGTGTTTTCTTCAACCTTGAGTATGTATGAAGAAATATGCTCCACATCTAGACCGGAGCAAAATTCTATCGAATGCAACAGCTTTTCCTTTGTCTGATTCGGCAAGGCTATCATCAAATCGAGTGAAATGTTATCAAATCCGCATTTTTGAGCAAGTCTCACCTTTTGCGCCGCCTCATCTGCCGTGTGCCGTCTGCCGAGAAGTCTCAGCTCGTCCTCATTTGCCGACTGCAGTCCCATGGAAAGACGATTGAAGCCGCCCTCTCTCAGTCGGCTAAAAAACTCTTCACCGACTGAGCACGGGTTTGCCTCACAGGTGATTTCCGCATCATCTGTCACATGAAACTGCGCTTTAACCTCTGATAAAATCTCGCAAAGAGAGTCTTCGCCCAAAACGCTTGGCGTACCGCCGCCGAAATAAACGCTGTCGACCGTGCGCTCTCCGTACTTTTCGGCATAAGAAACAAGCCGACTTTTTACGCCGGCTGTGTATTCTCTTATGTATTCTTCTTTTGTTTTTCCAGAACCCTTAGGGGGTCTTGAGTAAAAATCGCAGTATGGACATTTGCTCTCGCAAAAGGGAACATGAATGTAAATTCCGAAGCTTTTCATTGATATATTAACAACGTTATTCCTCGTCAAGCTTGAGGACGGACATAAACGCCTCCTGCGGAACCTCGACGGTACCTAACTGGCGCATACGCTTCTTTCCTTCCTTCTGCTTTTCGAGAAGCTTTTTCTTTCTTGTGATGTCACCGCCGTAGCACTTGGCAAGAACGTCTTTTCTCATTGCCTTAACGGTCTCTCGTGCGATAATCTTTCCGCCAATACAAGCCTGAACGGGAATTTCAAAGAGGTGACGCGGAATTTTCTCCTTTAGCTTCTCACACATCTTTCTCGCACGGGAATATGCCTTGTCGGAGTGAATGATGAACGAAAGCGCATCGACCACCTCGCCGTTGAGCATAATATCAAGCTTGACAAGGCTCGACTTCTGATAGCCCTTTACCTCGTAGTCAAAGCTTGCGTAACCTCTTGTTCTTGACTTAAGTGCGTCGAAGAAATCGTAGATAATCTCGTTAAGCGGCAATTCGTAGTGAATATCCACTCGGTCGGTATCGATATAGCTCATATCTTTAAATACGCCTCGTCTGTCCTGACAAAGCTCCATGATGTTTCCGACATATTCTGTCGGCGAATAGATATGAGCGTTGGCGATAGGCTCCTCAGCCTCCTTAATGTTACTCGGATCGGGGTAATTTGTCGGGTTATCAATGAGCATTACCTCTCCGTCCGTCTTGGTTATTCTGTAAACAACACTCGGTGCGGTCGTGATGAGGTCAAGGTTAAATTCACGCTCGAGTCTCTCCTGGATAATCTCCGTGTGAAGAAGTCCCAGGAATCCGCATCGGAAGCCGAAGCCCAGCGCAATGGAGGTCTCGGGCTCGAATGTGAGCGAAGCGTCGTTCAGCTGCAGCTTTTCGAGTGCCTCACGAAGGTCGGCATAGTGTGCTCCGTCGGCAGGATAAATTCCGCAGAAAACCATAGGCTGAACAGCACGGTAACCGGGGAGTGCCTCGGCTGCGGGACGCTCGACGTGAGTGATTGTGTCGCCTACACGTGCGTCTCGTACATTCTTGATAGAAGCGGCAATGTAGCCAACCTCGCCCGCCTCAAGAACGCCGACGGGGTCGAAACTTGTTGCTCTCAAGTATCCGCATTCCGTTACAGTGAACTCAGAGCCGACAGCCATCATTTTTATTACGTCGCCTGTTCTGACCGTTCCCTCTTTTATTCTGACATAAGCGATAACGCCCTTGTAGGCATCGTAATAGGAGTCGAAAATGAGAGCCTGAAGGGGAGCGTTCACATCACCGACAGGCGGCGGACAATCGGAAACGATTTTCTCCATGACCTGGTCTATATTAAGTCCCGTCTTTGCACTGATTCTCGGTGCGTCGTCGGCAGGAAGTCCGATAACGTCCTCAATCTCATTTGCCACTCTGTCGGGGTCGGCACTGGGAAGGTCTATCTTATTGAGAACGGGAATAACCTCAAGTCCGGCGTCAACGGCAAGATAGGTGTTCGCAAGGGTCTGGGCCTCAATTCCCTGAGATGCGTCAACAACAAGAACAGCACCTTCACAAGCGGCAAGCGAACGTGAAACCTCATAGTTAAAGTCGACATGGCCGGGAGTATCGATGAGGTTGAAAACATATTCCTCGCCGTCCTTAGCCGTGTAATTGAGCGTGACGGCATGCGCCTTGATGGTGATTCCTCTTTCTCTCTCGAGATCCATATTATCGAGAAGCTGGTCCTCCATGTCACGAAGCGCAACCGACTTTGTCTGCTCGAGAATACGGTCGGCAAGCGTGCTTTTGCCGTGGTCTATATGAGCTATTATACTGAAATTTCTGATTTTACTC
>CAVKLS010000069.1:0-3209 GCA_963657025.1 bacterium
GTTTGGAAATTATGCTGTTATGGAGGTGTGTATGTCAGATTGACTCAGTTCAAAGTAAAGGAGTTTAAGAGAATCCTACGGGATAACGGCTATGAGGAGGTGAGATGTTGCGGTAGCCATCAAACTTGGAGCAACGGCGCGAACAAAATCACTTTGCCGACGGTTAAGTTGAGTCCTGTTATAGCGGCTCGACTCATAAAGGAAAATGATTTGAGTGTCCGATAAAAGTGACAACTTACAACAGGAAAAAATTCCCTGTTGACAAGAGAATTTTTTAGGACTATAATAAAAAATGTAAACGGAACAAATGTTCGATTAAAGTTCGATTAATGAAAGGAGAATTTTGTAAAATGGGATTTTTGGGTTCATTTCTTGGTCTGCTTGGTGCTTCGGCGGTGTTTGTCGGAGCCGATGTTAAAGAGCGTTGGGATGAAATAGATAGAGAGCGGCAGCGTATTGCGGCAAATCCTGCACCGCCTCCGGAGATGAGAGGAAATTTAAGAAGAAAATATGAGTCCGAGTGGCACAGAGGTGACAATACCCACTTCCCGGATGAGTATCTTCCTGCTCTTGAGAGCGACCCCGAAGTGCTTTACTGGTGGATTGAGCTTCTCGCTGAGCGCGAAATAAAGCGTCAGGGTTATCGCGGCTTCCATGTCAATATTCAGGGCAATTTTAATCGAGTATATAATGCTTGGAAGGAGCGTCAGAATTGGGTCAGATAACCAGTGTTGATGTTAATAAAGATGTACTTATTGATAGTCTTAAAGCTCAGAACGCAAGACTAAAAAAGCTCCTCCGCGAAACAGCAGAAGAGCGAGACAGATACAAATCCCTATGGGAAACAAATCGGATTCCAAATGAAATCTCGGAAGAGGAGCGAAAAGCAAATCGGCGATTAGAACAAGAGAAAAAGCAGGAGCGGTTGCTGTCCGGTGTAAAATCGGACGGCGTTCCGATAGCTCATGCGGCAGATTCAATTCGTTCCTATGATGAGATGTGCGTCGTGTTAGATAAGCTCAAGAACACAGGGCGAATGGGAATACGAAATTGGGCTATGTTTCGCTGCGGAATCTGCTTCGGTCTTAGAGCGAGCGACCTTGTTAAACTGAAATGGGGTTGGATTATGGACGACGACGGCGAGTTCAGAGATCGTATACCCGTAGTCGAGAGCAAGACATCTAAAATCAATCGATGCTTCATTTCAGACGCGATAAAGGAAACGCTTACAGAGTATCGCAAGTGGCTCGGCGGACGAAACTGTTCTCCCGATGATTACATCTTCTCAAAGAATAACGGAGGAAAGTTGCAGGAGCAAAGCTATTCGCGATATCTCAAAAACGCGGGAAAGGAAGCTGGGCTTTCGATACACATCTCATCTCATACCATGAGGAAATCGTTTGCGAATATAGTGTTGTGTTGTCACGACGGTGGCGCGAATGATTATGCTATGAGAGACTTGCAGGGTATGCTCGGACATTCAGATGTAAGAATTACGATGAGCTACCTCAAGGACACAATCCTCAGATACGACGAAGCGAGAAAGGCGGTGTCAGATTTCGTCCTCGGAAAGACAGACATAAACGAGCTGGTTACTTCAAAACAGATTTCCAATAATGAAATTTACGAGCTTTGCAAAGAAATGTTCGAAAAAGTGGCGTAAATTATTTTCATAGTTTTTGGTAAATCAACAAAGTGAGGTGATATACTTGACTCGTAAGAACAAGAGAGCACTCGCGAGAGCTGCTCGATACATAAACGATAGGGTCGAATTTGCAAACGACATCTTAGATGATGAAGAGGATCGACTCGATGGTTGGGCAGAGAATCTGAAAGGTTCTCAAAAACACATGGACGCAGAAGACTTTGTTGAAGATATTCGTGAACAGTTTGATATAATAACTGACGCGGTAGAAGAAATACGGTCTTTGTGTGGAATAGAAGACTAAAAAAAAGAAGACTCCCCACGAAAGGGTAAAAGCGTTTGGCGACGGCTTCCCAATTCGATGAGGAGGAACGACATTCGTATGCTCTTATACTAAACACTGGTGTGTTTTTATAGGGGCATAGTCCTGCCATTGTCATTATAGCACAAGGGCGGTTGAATGTCAACGAGAAAATAGGAGGAATTTATTGTGCAAAAACCTAAAATTGTTTACATTGCCGTTGATGACGACGAGTATGAGCTTCCATTCGCTATGGGCGATACGATGCGAGAGCTCGCCGAAGAGATCGGAGTTTCTACTTGGGACATATGGAATTGCGTCAAGAATCGGGGACGCAGTACAACGCCCTTCAATCATACATATCGCGTCGAGAAAGTCAGGCTTGCCTCTGATATGGAGGACATACTTGACTTTGGCACGGACAGAGACATTTACAACATAACAATTAATGTCTATGTATAAGTCAAATTCAAAAATAATAAAGGGTCTTTCGCTTGCTCTGACACTGAGCATAGGCGCATTTCTTATGGTTGGCAACGCCTTGCCGGTAGAAGCTCCGAGTGCAGAGGTAATTGAAATCGAAACCGAAAACGAATCGGTTTTGGATTTGAAAACGGAAATTGAATCCGAAACAGAAATCGCCTCTACCACAGAGCAACGAAGACCCACCGATTCAAGAACAAAATACGATGAAATAATCGCCGAGATTGCCGAGAAGTACGGTGTCTCGGCGGCTCTTATCAAAGCGGTTATTAAAACCGAAAGCAATTTTAATCCGACTTTGATTAGCGCAACCGACGACTACGGTTTGATGCAAATCAATGCCTGTAATGTATCGTGGCTTGCAGACGAGCTGGGCGTCACAGATTTGTTTGATCCGGCGCAGAACATCGAAAGCGGTGTGTATATCCTCAGCGGATATTTGAAGCGCTATTCGCTTGCAGATGCGCTGATGGCTTACAACTGCGGCGAGGGTGGAGCAAAACGCTTGTGGAAGCAAGGTGTTCACTCTACTCATTACACGAAAAAGGTATTGAAAAACTTGGATGAATTTGGAGGACTTTATGAATAGACATAGATGTTTTGCAGACAAGGGAAGCTGCTGTGCTGTGCTCACAGAAAAGTTGTGCGAATACGGCGGTTGTCGGTTCTATAAAACCGAACAGCAGCTCTACAACGAAAGACAGTTTGTAGACAGATACATACAGAAGAAGTACGGGGTTAGTCGTAGGGAATATGTGAGAAACAAATACGGCAGTGAGC
>CAVKLS010000069.1:3289-7911 GCA_963657025.1 bacterium
TTACAGGAGGAGAAGAAATGAGGAAGTCTAAACTTCTCACTCTGATAGCTCATGAGGTTGTGCCTCGGAAATGTGTAAACAACATGGAGTTCGTCGGCTATGTTGCTCGGTGTAGTCAGTGCGGCGAACCAATAGCAATCCACTATGAACTCGACGACGAGTTGAGGGTTGCGGTTCTGCCGAGATTCAAAAGATTTACAGAGGAAATTGAAAAGAGAATCAAAGGAGAAGTTTAATGGAAGAGAATAAAGTGACGCTATTTACAAATGAAGAGCTTGGAAGTGTTAGGGCGTTGGAGATCGACGGCGAACCGTATTTCGTTGGCAAAGATGTGGCGGTGGCATTGGGGTACAAGGAGCCTCAAAAGGCAGTCAGAGAACGTGTCGCTCCCGAAGACAGAGGGGTGTCTAAAATGGACACCCCTGGAGGTAAGCAGGAAATGGCTATCATCAACGAGTCCGGTCTTTATAGTCTCATCCTCTCAAGCAAGTTGCCGAAAGCAAAAGAGTTTAAGCATTGGATAACCGCCGAAGTCCTGCCCGTTATCCGTAAGACAGGCGGCTATGTGAACGACACGAAGCAGTTCGTTGATTACTACTTTGCGGACTGCAATACATATGGGCGAGAGGCTATTACGCTTATGCTCAACGAAACAAAACGAATGGCAAATCAGCTGAAGGCTCAGGCTCCGAAGGTGCTGTTCGCTGAAGCGGTGGAAAGCTCGAAGACATCTATTCCGGTCGGCGACCTTGCGAAGCTTATAAAGCAGAACGGCGTTGATATCGGACAGAACCGTCTGTTCTCGTGGTTGAGAATGAATGATTATCTGATAAAGTCGGGCGATAGAAAGAATATGCCGACGCAGAAGTCGATGGACTTAGGACTGTTCGAGGTTAAGATATCGACTTTCTACAGACCCGACGGCACGGTGGATATCGCGAAGACGCCAAAAGTCACTGGTAAGGGTCAGACTTATCTTATTAATAAATTCTTGTCGAGTTTAAAGGGAGCGTGAGTCAGTATAAAGAAAATCCTTATAGGCGGTAGTCCATGCACAAAATGGAGTATAGCACAGAAAAACGGACGCGAAACTCTGCCTGAAGGTGTCGGTTGGGAGCTATTCGAGAATTATCGAATAGCAAAAGAAAAATTTCAGCCCGACATCTTTTTATATGAGAATAATAAATCGGCGGCGAAGCCCATAAAAGATGCAATTTACTCTGCTCTTGGAGGAGGCAAAGACTCGTCGGTTCGGCTTACCCACATAAACAGTGCGTTGGTTTCGGCGCAACATCGTCAAAGGTTCTATGTTACGAATTTTGGTGATATAGGGCAGCCAGAAGACAGAGGAATTTTACTTCGCGATGTGCTTGAAACGGACTGGCTTACGGATAGAGATAAGACGAGAAACACAATAGCTTATTATTGGCTTGAATCGGTTGTACCAGTCAACACGACCGCCGACGGCAAGGCGAGGACTGTTAAAGCGCAGTATCATAACAGCGGGATAGCTAATTTCGTTACAAATGGCGGATATCCCGCAACCGCGGTTGCGATGCCGATACGCATAGGAACTATAGAAAGCGGTGTGAAAAATAAGTCACACGACAGCAAACAATATCGTGTGTATAGCCCCGATGGAAAATCGACAACGCTTTGCGGACAAGGTGGCGGCGTGGGCGCGAAGACGGGCTTATACGCAGTGCCAATTAACGGCGCACATAAGGAGTTTCCTGTTTATGAGGTTAAGGACGGGCTTATAACAATTAAGGACAAGCAATACCCGATTAAGCTCGCCGACGGATATTACCTTATACGGAAGCTTACACCGTTAGAATGTGAGAGGTTGCAAACTCTTCCGGACGGTTATACGAGCGGGGTTAGTGATACCCAGCGATATCGTGCTATTGGCAACGGGTGGACAGCAGAGGTTATTATACATATTTTAAATCACGCTCTTAAAGACGTTCCGAGAGATGAAGAGCTTGTAGTCTTGTCTATGTACGACGGCATAGCAACCGGTCGGTACTGCTTGGATAAGATGGGCTTTACGAACGTCAAGTATTATGCCTATGAAATAGACCCATATCCGATTAAAATAGCGATGTCAAACTATCCCGATATCATCCAATGCGGTGATGCCTTTCAGGTTAGGAATGACGATTGGAAAATCCCAGCTTAAAAGGAATCGGGTTTTGATTTGAAAATTGAAAACGAAAGGGGAAATGAAATGGCTCAGGATTGGAGTGGAGACGCAAACTCCGTATACAAAATTATCGGAGCATCAAACCACTCAAATGAAAGCAGGGCGGACGACGACTATTACGCGACTGACCCGAAGGCAGTGGAAGAGCTGCTGAAAAGAGAGAAATTTTCTGAGTATGTGTGGGAACCTTGTTGTGGTGGAGGACACATATCAAAAGTGTTGGCAGCTCATGACTACGACGTTCTGTCGAGTGACATTGTGGATAGGGGTTATCCAAATACATATGTGGCTGACTTCTTAAGTGTTGCTCCCTCTGTTGAGTGGATATCTCGTGATATTATCACAAACCCGCCGTACAAACGTGCCAAGGAATTTATAGAGAAAGCTTTAGAGATATCTATGGATTCAACCAAGATAGCAATGTTTCTCAAGGTTACATTTCTTGAGGGTAAGGCAAGGCGAGAGCTGTTCGATAAAGCTCCACCGAAATATGTATATGTGTTCTCGGGTAGAGTAAACTGCGCCAAGAACGGTGACTTTAGCAAAACTGAGTCGAGTGCTGTGGCGTATGCATGGTTTGTATGGGAAAAAGGGTTCAAGGGTGAACCGAAAATTAGATGGATTTAAAATCAAGGAGGAAATCAAATGATATTTAGTATTGTAATGATAGTTATAGCTGTGGTTCTCACAGCTGTGGGTGCGATTTTAGCTTACAGACAGAAAGAGTATAGAGACAATATTCCGACGGCAGTTCCTATAGTAAGCTTCGTACTGGCGATATGTCTGTTCGTGCTCTCGGCTTCAGCGGCTATTGTGCCGACCGGATATACGGGAGTAAGAACGACGCTCGGTCAGATAAGCGACCAGCCCGTACACAGTGGTTTCAACTGGAAAGCGCCTTTTATTCAGAACATAAAGCTCGTAAACAACAAACAGCAGGACGCACAGTTCAGCGGCAACAAAATCTGGTCGGAGACTGAAAGCAGAACAGCAATCTACTACGCAGATGTGACTGTTACTTATCAGATTAACCCCGATAGGTCGGCGTGGATCTACGCGAATGTTTCAGATTACAAGAACGCGCTGGTGTCCGAAAACATAGTTGCTTCGGCTATTAAGTCCAGTAGCAAGGTGCTTAGCGATACCGACGCGACGAACCGCTCAATAGTTGAACCGCTGATTATGAAAAATCTTCAGGCTTCTATAGATGAGAAGTACGGCGAGGATGTTGTTGCGATACTCAAAGTGACGGTAAGCGACATTGACTTTGACGAGTCGTATCAGGCGGCGATAGCATCAAAACAGCAGGCTCAGCTTGCGGCAGAACAGCAGGAAATCGAGAATAAAAAGGCTGTGGATAAGGCAAAAGCAGATGCAGAGGCAAAGCTCATAAAATCGAAAGCTGAAGCCGAAGCTAATGACACTCTTGAGAAGTCCTTGACAGACAAGATTCTTAAAGAAAAATACATAGAGAAGTGGGACGGAAAACTCCCGAGTGTGATGACCGGCGACGACGGAAGTTCAATAATGATTCAAAAGTAAGGAGGAAAACGATAATGATTGACGCATTTCTTTTTAATATTCTTAATCTGATTGGTCTTTATGGTAAAGCAATTCTTGTGTTCATCGAGAAAATACTTGGACTGTAAAATCCAAATAAAACAAAAAAATGAAAAGGAGTAAAACAAATGGGATTTCAGAAAGCAAAAAGAGAACAGATTTGGCTTAAGGTGCTGCTCGCGGGTCCAAGCGGAAGTGGCAAGACTTTTTCGGCGCTGAGACTGGCAAAAGGCATAGCCGCCGCTGCGGGTGGTAGAGTTGCCGCAATCGACACGGAGAATGGTCGTATAAGATATTACGCAAATGAGTTTGACTTCGACGACCTTCAGCTTCAGGCTCCGTACACTCCTGAGAAATACATTCAGGCTATTGAGGATGCGGTTGACGGTGGATATAAGGCTCTTGTTATCGACAGCATAACTCATGAGTGGGACTACTGCGTTGATTATCACGATAAGATGCCGGGCAATTCTTATACCAACTGGGGTAAGGTGACTCCGAGACATGACGCTTTTATGGAAAAGGTTCTTCAGTCTCCTATACATATTATATCTACCGTTAGAGGTAAGGACACTTATGTTCTTGAGGATAGAAACGGAAAACAGGTTCCTAAGAAAGTTGGTATGGGCTACAAGCAGAGAGACAACACAGAGTACAACTACACTCTAACTTTTAACATTGCACAGGACACCCACATAGCAGAAGCTCAGAAAGACAATACACATCTCTTTGAGGGCAGATACGATGTGTTGACCGAGCGCGACGGCAAGGCTCTGTTCGATTGGGCAAATGCCGGCGACGCTCCCGCTCCGAAGCCGACCAGCAAACCCATCGCAGAGGAAGAGCCGGTCGCAGA
>CAVKLS010000070.1:0-7798 GCA_963657025.1 bacterium
GTATTAAAAAAATGGCAAAAAGCCAAAAACCGAGAAGAAAAGTATACCTAAAAGCATTGCGAAAAAACCATCCACACACAGCGCCTGAAGATAAGAAAATAGAAAAAATCACAGCAATTACTGCGGTGGTGAGGGAACCACGGACTACACAAAATGTGATGTTATATCAGCTTGAAAGCCGGGGCAGAAAAAGCACAAGCTTGTTGCGGGACCTGTTTATAAAAGTTTCATAAAGTGCACTTAATCGCCTACAGCATTGCAAGTACTATTGAAAAGCCATAGAAGTATAGATGAAAAGCTGTAGCGCAACCTTTGTTGCTTGATAAAATATCAAGTTTACATAATATCTTGAGCTTTAACAAAAAACATTCCGCTTACTATGTTATTTTGCAAGCGAAGCAGAGCGCCTGTCTGGTTCAAGCTGTTTTGAGAAAGCATTTTTTGTTTTACAAGCGGACAAGGTAAATTAACTTAAGCTTAATAAAGCCTAAAAATCGGTATTTTCTTGACATTACCATTATTTTTTCATATGATAAAAGGTATGAAAAATTACATTTTTATTTGTGTGCGTGATAATTAGATAATTATATGAAAGTAAATTAAAATTATGAATAGTATGAGTAGTATAAGTGGTATGAACATCTGTTTAAATAATTCAAATAATTCAAATAACTCAAATAATTCTATATATAAAGATACTAACGAAAACGAAACTTCATCGACTATTGCCGCTATTTCTACGCCTATTGCTCCGGGAGGAATAGGTGTTATAAGGGTGTCGGGACAGTCGGCGAGAAGCATTTGCGATAATGTTTTTCACTCTGTGAGCGGAAAGAAGCTCTGCGATATCGGAGGATATCAGGCTCTTTACGGCGGAGTTTATTCTGTGGGCGGTGAGAAGCTTGATGAATGCGTTGCCCTTAATTTTGTTGCTCCGAGAAGCTTTACGGGAGAGAATACCGTTGAGCTTTCCTGTCACGGCGGTTTATTTATACTCAGAAAGGTTCTTGAGGCACTTTATCATTACGGCGCAAGACCTGCCGAGGCGGGGGGGTTTACAAAACGTGCTTTTTTAAACGGAAAGATGGATCTTGCTCAGGCTGAATCAGTCATGGATTTGATAAATGCGTCAAGTTCTCAAAGTGCGAGGGCGGCTCTTAGCGTTAAAGAAGGTGCACTTTCCAAGAAGGTCGGAAAAATTACCGAGTCGCTCATCGATTTAGGCTCGCATTTGGCTGCGTGGGCTGATTATCCCGACGATGATATTCCTCAGGTTGATGATGAAATGTTGTCCGAAAGACTCGGATTTGCCGAAAAGGAGCTAAAAAGTCTCATTGACAGCTTCGATGCCGGTAGAATCATTCGCCAGGGAGTTTCTACGGTAATAGTCGGCAAGCCGAATGCGGGAAAATCTACGCTTATGAACCTTCTTTCGGGCTGTGAGAGAAGTATTGTAACTTCGATTGCCGGAACAACTCGGGACGTGGTGGAGGAAAGCGTCATGCTCGGCGATATTCCGCTTCGTCTTGCGGATACGGCAGGAATAAGAGATACTGACAATCCTGTTGAGAAAATCGGCGTTGAAATTGCAAGAAACCGCTTAAAATCGGCAGAGCTCATTTTTGCGGTTTTCGATTCGAGTGTTCCGCTGACGGGCGAGGACATCGGACTTATCGAGGAGATAGAGGGCATTCCGTGCGTTGCTGTTATAAACAAATCTGACCTCGAAAGCAAAATAGATATAAAGTATATCGAAAGCAAATTTGATAATATTGTATATATCAGTGCCTTGAACGGCGAGGGAATAAGCGAACTTATTTCCGCAGTGGAAAAATTATTCGGTACAGGCGGAGTGGATTTCACAAGCGGCGTTCTCTATTCAGAGAGACAAAAGAATGACGCTTTGAAAGCTTATGAGGCAGTCAAAGAAGCGAAATCCGCATTTGAAAACGGATTTACACTCGATGCAGTAACGGTCAGCTGTGAGGGTGCTGTTTCTGCACTTCTCGAACTGACGGGACAGAGGGCAAGCGAGGAAATCGTGGCGTCGGTATTCGAGAAATTCTGCGTCGGCAAATAAGTATACAGAATTTCAAAAAATAAATATTGTGGGTCAATATATGGATAGCATTTTTGAAAATTTTACAAAAAACAAATATTCCGCAGGCGATTACGATGTTGCGGTAATCGGTGCGGGACATGCTGGAATAGAGGCTTCGCTTTCTTCTGCCAGACTTGGTGCAAGGACGGTTTGCTTCACTATAAATATGGATGCGGTCGGCAACTGTCCGTGCAATCCGTCTATCGGCGGAACGGCAAAGGGACATCTTGTCAGAGAGATTGACGCTCTCGGCGGAGAAATGGGAAAAACCACCGACGAGGTGTTTCTTCAGTCCAGAATGCTCAATCTCGGAAAAGGTCCTGCCGTTCATTCACTGCGTGCACAAATCGACAGAAATCACTATGCACGAGTGATGAAACACAAAATGGAGCTTCAGGAAAATCTCGACCTAAAGCAAGCCGAGGTTGTCGAAATCAAGCAAAATAATGAGGGTAAATGGGCACTTCTCACGAGAATGGGCGCAGTTTATACCTGCACTTGCGTTGTAATCGCAACAGGAACTTTCCTAGGCGGAAAAATCTTTGTCGGTGATGTTTCGTATGAGGGCGGCCCCGACGGAATGTTCCCTGCGGCTTTCCTTGGAAAATCACTCAAGGATTTGGGGCTCAGCCTTAGAAGATTCAAAACGGGAACTCCAGCAAGAGTACTGAAATCTTCGATAGATTTCAGCGACCTTGAGGTTCAGGAGGGGGACGAGCCTGTTGTGCCTTTCTCGTATGACAATGAGGACAAGGAGCTTAAAAACCAGGTCGTTTGTCATGTCAGCTGGACTAATGAAAACACAAAAAAGGTTATAATGGATAATATCCATAAATCACCCCTCTATTCTGGAATGATTGAGGGTGTCGGTCCCAGATATTGCCCAAGCATCGAAGATAAGGTTGTGAGATTCTCGGAGAAGCCGAGGCATCAGCTTTTTATAGAGCCGTGCGGAAAAGAGACGGAGGAGATGTATTTACAGGGAATGAGCTCGTCTCTTCCCGAAGAAGTACAGCTTAAGTTTTACAAAACCATAAAGGGCCTTGAAAATGTAAAGGTTATGAGATCGGCATATGCGATAGAGTATGATTGCGTAGATCCCGTCCAGATGAATTCAACTCTCGAGTTCCGTGATTTTTCGGGACTTTTCGGTGCGGGTCAGTTTAACGGAAGCTCGGGCTATGAAGAAGCGGCTGCTCAGGGACTTATTGCCGGAATAAATGCCGCGTTGAAGTCTCAGGGCAAGGAAAGCTTTGTTCTCGGACGAGATACTTCCTATATCGGAACGCTCATCGATGACCTTATCACTAAGGGCTGTACCGATCCTTACAGAATGATGACATCAAGAAGCGAGTATCGTTTGATTTTAAGACAGGACAACGCTGACGAAAGACTCACTCCGCTCGGAAGAAAGCTCGGACTCATAGGGGACGAGAGATGGACGCATTTTGAGGACAAGGAAAGACTCAAAAAAGAGGAGCTTGAAAGAGCCGAAAACACGATTTTTTCGCCGTCTGAAGCCCTCAACAGTATACTTGTTTCACGTGAAACATCTCCTGTTACAACGGGCGTCAGACTGAGCGAGCTGCTCAAAAGACCGCAGATCAGCTATGACGATTTGACGGAAATCGATGTGAACCGTCCTAAGCTTCCTAAGTATATTTTCGAGAATGTTCAGATTGAACTCAAATATGATGGTTATATCAAGCGTCAAAAGGCGGATATTGCCGAAATGAGAAGGCTTGAAAATAAAAAGCTGCCTAAGAATACGGATTACAGCACCATAACCAACCTGAGACTTGAGGCAATAGAGAAGCTTAACCGAGTGAAGCCCGAAAATGTCGGTCAGGCAAGCCGAATAAGCGGAGTCAGCCCTGCAGATATAAGCGTTTTGCTCATTTGGCTTTCGGGAAAAAACAGAGGCTGAAGAATTTAAAATATAAATATAGATATGTAATATAGATATGTATTATAATATATGAGGTGAAGGATATGCCATTTATAAGCTTTAAAACCAATATTGATTTGGAAGAAACAGAGATTAAAAACATCGAAAAAGCCGCAGGAAAGTACATTTCCAAGATTGACGGAAAGAACGAGAGCCAGCTGATGATTTCATTCGAGTCTGATATTCCCATGATGTTAAGGGGAGAGAATGACCCGTGCATGATGATTCATATGGATGTTTTCGGAGATCCCGACAAAAAGCAGCTTGACGAATTTTTCTCTGCTCTTTGCGATCACATCGAGGATGAAATTAACCTCGACAGAAAGAATATCTATATGAACGTAACTCCGTTCTATTCATGGGGAGCGAACGGAAGATATAATTGATTAAATACCCCGCACAAAAGAGGTAATATGGAAACAAAAGAAGAAAAACTGATAAATAAAGAAACAGAGATAAGCGAGCAGAATGTATCAAAAGTACAGGTGCCAGACATTAAAGAGGAGCTTATCGCAAAGGCTAAAGAGGTAGGAGTAAAGGTAACAAAGACTCAAGCCGAAAAGTTTCAAAAATACCTTGAGATGCTCCTTGATTGGAACGAAAAAATCAATCTGACCGCAATCACCGATCCGAGAGAATGTGTGGTTAAGCACTTTGTTGATTCACTACTGTTTCTGAAAACAGTAAGTCCCAAGCAAAATGCCAAGATAATTGATGTCGGAACGGGAGCTGGCTTTCCCGGAATACCGATTGCCATTATGCGCCCAGATATCAAGCTGACATTGCTCGACAGTCTCAATAAGCGACTTGTTTTTTTGCGTGAGGTCTGCAAGGAGCTGAATATCGAAGCGGAATTTGTGCACAAGAGAGCCGAGGAGGCAGGAAAAATCAAGGGTATGAGGGAGAGCTACGACATCGCAACCGCAAGAGCTGTTGCGAGAATGAATACTCTTTGCGAATATTGCATTCCGCTCATCAAGATGAAAGGACTTTTTGTTGTTATGAAGGGCCCCGGACTTGAGGAAGAAATGATCGAGGCTAAAAGAGCGATAAGTCTGCTCGGTTGTGATGTGAAAAAAGAGGAGAGCTTCACCTTGCCGAATGAGGAAAAGAGCGAGAGAAGAATTGCGGTTCTGCAGAAGCTGCGCTTCACGCCAAAAGCATATCCCCGTCACGGAAACAAAATCACAAAAGACCCGATAGTCTGATAAAAGAGAAAATAGAGAAATCGCTTCCGAACGGAGGCGATTTTTGCTTTTTTGAAGTTTTGCGAGAAGAAAAAAGAAAATTTACATATAAAAACACTTGCTTGGGAGCAATAAAACCAATTTTTGAAGGAAAAAGTGCCTTATTTTCTAATTTGTCCTTTGTGTTTTGTGTGTTTAATCGGTTGTTATTAAGGCTTAAATATGATAAAATAAACAAGTTGAAGAAAAAAATAAGACGAAAACTGAAAATTTCACCGTAAAAATAAGCAAAAAAGAAGAAAAACACATACGGAAATCACGAAAAAATCAGTCAGAGGAGCGAAAATATGTCAAAAATTATATCAGTTGCTAATCAAAAGGGCGGAGTAGGAAAAACCACCACCGCTGTGAATTTAGCCGCTTCTTTAGGAGAAAAAGGAAAAAAGGTACTTCTTATAGATATTGATCCTCAGGGAAATTCAACCTCAGGACTTGGAATCGACAAGAGAAATGTCAAAATCACAAGCTACGACGTTCTTATGGAGTCATCGGATGCCGCTTCTGCGGTGCTTGAAACGGAGTTTAAAAATTTATCTCTCATTCCTTCAAGCATGGACCTTTCAGCTGCCGAAATCGAGCTTGCCGACAAGGACAAGCGTGAGAGCATAATGAAAAACGCACTTGCACCGATTCGTGCAAATTATGATTATGTGGTTATCGATTGTCCTCCGTCACTCGGACTTATCACAATGGGTGCGCTTGTCGCATCGGACACAATCCTCATTCCGATTCAGTGCGAGTTCTATGCACTCGAGGGACTTTCTCAGCTTATGAATACTGTAAGAAGAGTAAAGCGTCAGTACAACGAGCGTCTTGATATCGAAGGCGTACTGCTCACCATGTATGACGGAAGACTTAACCTCACTCAGCAGGTAGTGGGAGAGGTAAAAAAATTCTTCCCACGCAAGGTTTTCTCGACCTCCATTCCGCGTTCGGTTCGACTTTCCGAAGCCCCCGGCTTTGGAATGCCTGTTCTTTACTACGACAAGAGCGGTAAGGGAACAAAGGCTTATTTAAAGCTTGCCGAAGAGATACTTGAGAACAACAGAGATCTGTAAGGGGAATGAATATGAAAAGAAGCGGACTTGGAAAAGGTCTTGATACCATTTTCGCTCAGAATATCGACGAGACAAGCGGAAATGTAAATATTAAAATAAGCGATATCGAGCCTAACAGGGAGCAGCCCAGAAAGGAATTTGACCCCGAAACTCTTTCGGAGCTTGCAAGCTCAATTGCAGAGCACGGAGTTCTGCAGCCGATTTTGGTTCGTCCGATTTATGCGGGCGGCTATCAGCTTGTGGCGGGCGAGAGAAGATGGAGAGCCGCAAGAATTGCTGGACTGACAGAAATTCCTGCTATAATCAGAGACATGGACGACAGAGAGTTCATGGAAATCTCTCTTATTGAAAATTTGCAGCGTGAAGACCTCACTCCTATTGAAGAGGCAAGAGGAATAAGCGTGCTCATGGATACCTACGGACTCACTCAGGATGAGGTCAGCAAATCTGTGGGAAAATCCCGACCTGCTGTCGCAAATGCGCTCAGACTCCTCAAGCTTCCCGAGGACGTGCTCGAGATGATTGAAAACGGCTTGCTTTCCGCAGGCCACGGCAGAACTCTTCTCGGACTCGAGGACGAGAGCAAGATAGTTTCAATAGCTGACAGGGCTGCCGAGGAGCAGATGAGCGTGCGTGAGCTTGAAAAGCTTGTAAAGAAAGAGAACACCGCCCCAAAAACGGTAAAGCCGAAAAAGCAGAACCACTACTTTGAAGAGGTGAGACTTGCAATGGGTGAGCACCTTGGAAGAAAGGTCACCGTTACAGGCAACAAGAAAAAGGGCGTTTTGCAGATAGAGTTTTACGGCGAAGAAGACTTGGCTGAGCTTGTGAAACAGCTTGAAGCAAGACATGACGGTGAATAAAAATAAACTCAACAGGTCGGTGAAAAGCCGATCTGTTTTTGCTTTTGTGCTTTTTGCCTCAGGGTTCGTGATTTTTATTCTTTGCAGGATCGGCTTGTCGGCTAGTGTTTGCTCTGTGTTTATCTTTGTGTAAATAATTCGGTTGTCTTCAGACAACTACGAACGCTTTTTGAGTGTGGAGAGCGGAGAGTGGAGTTGGGGCAGAACGGTATTTGCGTTCTGCGATTTTACTTAGTGTGTAAAGGTCGGCTTGTCGGCTTCAACTACGGTCGCTTTGCTCCCTAAAATCACTTCGTGATTTTGGTTAAGCCTCCAAGCCTATCTTCTTTTTTTCGTTTCGCTCTGTTTTTTATTTTTAATTTCTGCTGTTTATTTCTCTCGTGGGCTCTGCCCACACCCGTTCGCTTTTTGTAAAAAGCGAAGCAAAAACTTTTGTGTTTCCTGTGTTCTTTATTTTTTCTCAGTGCGAAAAAAGGTTCGGCTTGTTGGCTAGTGTTTGTTCTGTGTTTATCTTTGTGTGAATAATTCGGCTGTCTTCAGACAACTACGAACGCTTTGCGTTCTGAAAATGCTTCGCATTT
>CAVKLS010000071.1:0-5402 GCA_963657025.1 bacterium
TTATATTTAACTGTACTGTCCTCATACAGACCCGTTTTCAGACTGACAAATCCGCACAGCTTCCTTACCACCTCGGGATAATCTCGGCATTCCATAGACATAAGCGTTAGATTTCCGCTGTAAGCACTTGCCCCTGTCAGAACGAAATAGAGTGAGTCAACCGCACCCACACTGTCCGTCAAAACAGAAACAGATTTATTTTCTTCAAGATTATAGTTAATATCCTTCAGCGAATCGGAAGAAAAAGAATTCAAGCCTAATATATTCATATCAACGATTTACTTCTGATGTACCTTTCTCCAATAAATATGTGGCTTCAAGATCGGCTAAATGAAGCTTCACTGCAAGAGGGTAATCGCAAAACGCCTTGGAAAGCGCAAAGCTGCCTCCTTTTACCGACTCATCAAAGCCGCCCATGTGCCAACGAATTGCCATAGCCTCCTCGAGACTAAGCTTTACGCAGCGCTCAATTAAAAAAACCGACTTTTCGCCGTGACCATAGGGGAATTTATCATCAACAGCATAATACGGAACCTGTTTCCACTCGCCTGTTTTAGGATCTTTTTGGTTTCTTGTCGAAACCGTGTAGAAATTCGCTTTACAGAAATCGTGAAGAAGTGCGCAAATAGCAAAGCTTTCTTCGCTGTCCGTTCCCTCTTCAAAATATCTTTCACGCAAAACCTTGTACACATTCAGGCTATGCATAACAAGCCCGCATTCACAGGCACCGTGATACTTCGTGCTTGCAGGTGCTGTGAAAAAATCAGTCTTTTCAATCCATTCAAGAAGCTTGTCCGCTCCCTTTCTTGTGATATATTTATTATATATCTCGATAAATTCTTGCTTATATTTATTTTCCATATTTTAAATCCTTATAAATTAATTGTGAATTTTCGCTTTTATTGTTGAAAACAAACTTATTTGAAGAAAGAGACAGCTTTTACACTGCCTCTTTCCTTTTTATCCTATTTGTTCTCTCAAAAAATCTCTTGCAAGAATTATGTCGGCGGAAGGATTATCGCCAACCTCTCGCTCGATTGTCAGAAAGCCCTTGTAGCCGATATCCTCAAGAGCCTTCAGGTAGTCGGCAAAAGGAACTTCTCCCTTTCCGAGCGGAAGCTCGATGAAAGACTCATCCTCCACGATAACATCCTTGCGCAGACCGTACACTACTTCGGGGTCTCGGTAAAACAGTCTCTTTCCGTCCTTGGCATGTGTATGAACAATATAATCCTTGAGCGTATAAACCGCATCAACAGGATTATCGCCTGTGACCATTACAAAGTTAGCCGGGTCAAGATTGACCGCAACTCCCTTTGAGTGAAGACCGTCAAGGAAGCTCTTTAATGTAGCCGCCTTTTCAGGACCTGTTTCAATTGCGAAATGAGCGTCAAGAGAGTCGGCATACTCTGCCAGCTGACCGCACGCAGACTCCATTACAGCGTAACGGGGATTGCTCTTATCCTCAGGAACAACACCGATATGAGTTGTCACTATATCCGTTTCCAAGTCCTTTGCAAGGTCGAGTATTCTCTTTGACTTCTCAACAAGCTCTGGATTCAGATTGGCATCGGTAAAGCCCTTTCCGAGGTCACCGCAAAGAGCCGAGACCACAAGACCTCTTGATTTGATTTTATCGAGCAGCTCTTTTCTCTGTGAAGCGGAAAGATTTTCAGGAGCCTGAGCACCTGTGGTTGCATAAATCTGGATACCCTTAAAGCCAAGCTCCGCCGCCTTGTCCAAAGCCTCGTCAAGCGGCAATCTGAAGGATTCCAGAAGAACGCCTATAGGAAAATTATACATTGTCTTATCCTCTTAATCTCTCTCGTTAAGCGTCAATTCCTTATGAATCTCAGCCGAATCGTAAATTGCCTGCATCATCTCAGCTGTAATAATAACCGTGTCAATGTCAGACGAAATCTTCTCTCTTGTATGAATGCACTTTACGAATTCATCTATCTCATTCTGATACATATCACGCATTGTAAACTTAGGAGTTGTCTCTGTCAATGCGCCGTACTCTGTTGTATAGAAAGTAAAATCTTTTCCGTAATGAAGTCTGATACCGCCCTTATCGCCCATAAAGTCAATGTAACGGTCTTCTTCTCCGATATTTTGAGCCCATGCGCCGTTAAGAGTGATAACGGGACCTGAGGTTCTGATTAATCCTGTTACGGAGTCGTCAACATCATAAACGCCGTCAAACTTCGGAGGGCCTGCCCACATATCTGTGTAAACATAGTTCTCCATGTCCTTGCCAAGCTTGCAGAAGGTTTCTCCCGAAACGGTGTACACCTTAGGATCGCCGCAGCAGTACATAACTATATCAAGGTAATGAACGCCCCAGTCAATGAGAGCTCCGCCGCCTGCAATAGCCTTAGTCGTGAATGCTCCGCCCAGTCCGGGAATCTGTCTGTGTGCTCTGAAGCTTACATATACATGATGAATATTGCCGAGCTTACCGTCGTCAATATATTTCTTCAAAAGATTTACGCTGTCGTTGAATCTGTTGCAAACTCCTATGTTGAGAATTCTGCCTGTCTCATGCTGAACCTTCTGCATCTCAAGAGCCTCTGAATATACTCTTGCGGCAGGCTTTTCGCTCAAAACATCCTTGCCCGCTCTCATAGCGTCAATAGCTATCTGAGCGTGAACATTATTAGGAGTACAAATAGAAATAGCCTCAACCTCTGGGTCTTCGAGAACCTCATGGTAATCTGTGCATGCAATACCCGAGCCCTGACGCTCTACGCCGGCTTCAGCTCTTTCAGGAATGATATCGCAGAAATATTTAATCTCCGTCTCGGGGTTATTCATATATGCAGGAATATGTGCCGCATTAGCAATCGTACCACAACCGATAACTGCAACCTTCATTTTAATTTACCTCTTTTCCCAAAAATAAAATAGTGCAAAATACAGCTACATAATATCATAAATTAATCAATTGTCAATACATTATTTACAGTAAAATTCAACAAAAAAACAAAGCCCGCCATCGTTTGGATGACAGGCTTCATTATTAAATCAGCTGAGCTCGAAAGCACCTGTGTAAAGCTGGTAATACTTACCGTGGTAATCAATGAGCGACTCATGATTGCCCTGCTCGATAATCTTACCGTGCTCAAGAACTATGATAACATCTGAGTTTCTGACCGTTGAAAGTCTGTGAGCAATAACGAAAACCGTTCTGCCCTGCATAAGGCTGTCCATGCCCTTTTCGATAAGGCTCTCTGTTCTCGTATCGATTGACGATGTAGCCTCATCAAGAATAAGAACAGGCGGGTCGGCAACAGCCGCTCTTGCAATCGCAATAAGCTGTCTCTGTCCCTGAGAGAGGTTCGAGCCGTCTCCCGTGATAACCGTCTGATATCCCTGTGGCAAATGCGAGATAAAGAAATCAGCGTTTGCAAGCTTAGCCGCCGCAATACATTCATCATCGGTTGCATCAAGCTTGCCGTAACGGATGTTCTCCATAACGGTACCTGTGAACAGATGAGTATCCTGAAGAACCATTGAAAGAGATCTTCTCAAATCGTCCTTCTTTATCTTGTTGATATTGATTCCGTCATATCTGATTTTTCCGTCAGGCACATCGTAGAATCGGTTGATAAGGTTGGTTATAGTGGTTTTACCGGCACCGGTTGAACCGACAAATGCAATCTTCTCACCGACCTTTGCCTTAAGGCTGATTCCGTTAAGAACTACCTTGTCAGGCTCATATCCGAACACAACATCTTCAAATTCAACCTCGCCCTTAACAAGAGTATAGGTTGTTGTGCCTGTTTCCTTGTGCGGATGCTTCCAAGCCCATACGCCTGTTCTCTTCTCGGATTCGATAAGGTTTCCGTTCTTATCGTACTGAGCATTGACAAGAGTTACATAACCGTCATCAACCTCAGGCTTTTCATCGATAAGATTGAAAATTCTCTCCGCACCTGCAAGAGCAGTAAAGATAGAGTTCATCTGCTGGGTAATCTGAGAAATCGGGTTGGTGAACGACTTTGAGTAGTTGAGGAAAGCCGCAACCGAACCGACGTCAAGATGTCCCGCAATTACAAGCAATGCGCCGACACATGAAAGGAACGCATACTGGATATGTGAAAGGTTGTTGGATACGGGCCCCATAATGGAAGCGTAGATATTAGCCTTTGTGCTGCTCTCTGTGAATGCGTTGTTGACAGCGTCAAAGTCCTGTGCGGCTCTCTCCTCGTGGTTGAAAACCTTAACAACCTTCTGACCGTCAATGATTTCCTCGATGTAACCGTTTACCGCACCGAGGTCCATCTGCTGCTTGATGAAGTAAAGTGCGCTCTTTCCGCCGATTTTCTTCATTAAGAACATCAGCAATGCCAGGAACACGATAACAACAATCGTAAGCTGCCAGCTTGTCACTACCATTGCGATGAATACACCGAGAATGGTTAGACCTGAAGAGAAAAGCTGCGGCAAGCTCTGAGAAATCATCTGTCTCAGAGTATCCATATCGTTTGTATAACGGCTCATGATTTCGCCGTGAGTGTTCTTATCAAAATATCTGATAGGAAGGTCTTCCATGTGATCAAAAAGATCAACTCTGATTTTCTCAAGAGTATTTGCGGAAATCTGGAGCATTAATCTTGAGTAAGCATAAGACGCAACAACACCGCAGGCGTAAATAATGCCCATAGTTGTGAGCAGTCTCACGCAACCGCTTAAATCAGGATTTGCCTGTCCGATGAACGGCATAATATAATCATTAACAAGCGGTTTGATAAGGTATGAGCTTCCGATTGAAGCGACCGAGGATACGATGATACAGCCAGCAACAACAAAAAGCAATGCTTTGTATGAGCCGACATACTTCAAAATCCTTCTGATGGTCTTCATCGGATCCTTAGGCATAACAGCGGGTCCCGCCATTCTCGGGCCGCCCGGACCTCCCGGTCCTCCCGCTCTTCTTGTACCTTGATTCATAGGTCCCGGCATTATTCTTCAGCTCCTTTCTGCTGTGAGGTGTAAATCTCACGATAAACCTCACTGTTTTTCATAAGCTCGTCATGAGTGCCGCTTGCAATTATCTTTCCTTCGTCAAGAATTACTATTAAATCAGAATCCATAACAGATGTGATTCTCTGAGCGATAACGATTTTTGTAACATCCTTGAGATAATCAGACTTGAACGAAGCTCTGATCTTGCTGTCGGTTGCCGTATCACATGCACTTGTGGAGTCATCAAGTATGAGAACCTTAGGATGCTTCAGAAGTGCTCTTGCTATGCACAGACGCTGTTTCTGTCCACCGGAAACGTTTACGCCGCCCTGTCCTAAATCTGTCTTGTAGCCGCTCGGGAAGCTCATAACGAAGTCGTGAGCCTGTGCTGCTTTACATGCTTCTATAATTTGTTCTTCGGTAGCGTTTTC
>CAVKLS010000071.1:5472-7708 GCA_963657025.1 bacterium
CATCTGAGGTTGTCCTCTATAGTTCCCGAGAAAAGGACGTTTTTCTGAAGAACCATTGAGACAGCGTCACGAAGTGTTTTTATGTCATATTCCTTTACGTTCTTTCCGCCGACGAGCACCTCACCGCCCTGAACGTCATAAAGTCTCGGAATAAGCTGAACGAGAGAGGATTTTGCAGAACCTGTACCGCCGATAATACCTACGGTCTGTCCTGACTTGATTTTCAGGTTGATATCCTTGAGAGTTAAGTTATCGGGATTTTTGCTGTATGAGAAAGAAACATTCTTAAACTCGATATCGCCGCTCTTGACATCATCCTTGCTGTTGCCGCTTGTGATGTCGGGAACCTCGTCCAGAACCTCGGCAATTCTCTTTACAGATGCCTTGGAAATAACAATCTGCATGAAAATCATAGAAATCATCATGAGAGACATGAGAATCTGTGCGATGTAAGTAAAGAAGCTCATGAGCGCACCTGTACCCATACCGCCGCCAAGAACAATCTTAGCACCGAACCATGCAACGATTATGTTGCAGGCATACATGCAGAACATCATGACAGGCATAGTCCAGATGACAATTTTCTCAGCGGATAACTGTGTGTTCTTAACCTTGCGGACTGCGTCATTGAACTTCTTGCGCTCAAAGTCGCCGCGGACAAAAGCCTTGACAATTCTGATTGCAGTGAGGTTTTCCTGAACATCCGTGTTAAGTGAGTCCATTGCATTGAGCATTTCGTTGAACTTGGGGAACGCCATGTTCATAATGATTATCAAAGCAATGGCAATTATCGGAACGAAAACCGTAAACGACAAGGAAAGCTTCGGAGAAAGCTTCAGGCACATGATAATTGCGACAACGAATGTAATCGGTGCTCTGAAAAGCATTCTTATGCAGGTAAGGAATGCGTTCTGAGCGTTGGTTACGTCATTTGTAAGTCTTGTGATAAGCGAGCCTGTCGAAAACTTATCAACGTTTGCAAACGAAAAGGTCTGAACCTTTTCAAAAAGCATCTTTCTCAGGTTTTTGGCAAAACCTACGCTGGCGATTGAAGAAAATCTACCCGCCATGCATCCGCAGAAAAGAGAAATGCACGCAAACATGACCATCATAAGTCCATGAACGATAACGTAATGTATATCATTTTGAGTTATACCGTTATCAACAATGTTTCCCATAGTTATAGGTATCAAGCACTCCATGATAACCTCGCCTATCATAAGAATCGGCGAAAGAATGGTGTACTTTAAGTAACCTTTGACTGCGGGAGCAATCTTCTTTAACATTACTTATTCCCTTTCTAGTTTTTACTGAATATATTTTCAATCTGCTTTTCAAGGTCACCAATCACATTATGCTCGATGACATTGGATTCCTCTTTTGTCAGATTGATGGTTAGTCTGTCTATCAAGCTGCTCAACTGCTTAAGCTCTTCTTCCGAAAAGCCCTGATACATTTGCGTATCCTGCTCATCTCTGATAGAAATACCCTTATCATAAATAAGCTTGCCCTTATCCGTAAGGCTCAGGCGCTTGCATCTCAAATTATCGGGAGTTATCTCCTTGATGATAAATCCGGATTTTTCCATTCTTTTCGTAGACAAAGCAATCGAAGCAGGCGATACCGAAAGAGCTTCAGCAATTTCTATCTGAGTACAGCGCGGATGCTGCGATATGTAACCCAGAATCGGAGTCTGGCTGAAATGAACTCCGAGTGAATCGAGCTCTTCGCTTGAATACAGCTTCATAACCAAATTAAGCTTGATTAATCTGGCTGTCAGCTCTCTGTAATCCATAATTTGCTCCTTTCATAAATATTAGCTTAATTGTTAAGTGCTTAATAATAATACCACTGTCATTCTTTAATGTCAATAGTTATTTAGTTGACAAGTTTAAATGACGATGATAGAATTTTACTATATCAAACAGGAGGTCTGCTATGGAAAATAAAGTATTGGAAGTTTTAAAAAACAGAAAATCCGTAAGAGCTTTTACAGATGAAGAGATTTCGCCTGAGATAAAGGACGCTATTTTAGGTGCGGCAATGCGTGCGCCCACAGCCGGAAATATGCAGCTTTATTCCATTATTGACGTAACAAATCAGGATTTAAAGGACAAGCTTGCTGTCAGCTGTGACAATCAGCCGTTCATCGCAAAGGCAAAAATGGTTCTTGTCTTCTGTGCCGATTACCACAGATGGGTAAGAAAATTCAAGCTTTCAGATTGCGAGGACATTC
>CAVKLS010000072.1:0-7615 GCA_963657025.1 bacterium
TGACGACATAGACATCGGCTTCGGATTCAAGGCACAGATTATAAACAGACAACGAGGAATATGACATCGCACTGTCAGATGTTCCCGTGGCACCGTTTACACCGTAATTCAAAACGCGTGTGTTTTCGCCCATAAGCTGAGCCAAAACAGACGGATAGCTCTCGCTGTCGTTTACGCCGTAGCCGTAGGTTATGCTGTCTCCGACGCAGATTATATTTTGGGGAAGTTCTTTTTCTTTTCCAGAACAGGCGGCTAAGGCTGCGGAAGAAATAATCAGACCAAATACCATTAATGCCACAATTTTGTTTTTCATCACTGCCTCCGATTTCTTTATTATGTTTATTTTATAATATAACTGTGGTATAATCAAGGTGCAGAAATTTTCAATTTGACAATCCGAACAGTGATTTTCACAGGTGTTTTATTTTAGACGAGGCAGAATAATGAATAGAAAAGCCATAAAAAAAGCCGCCAAAAGGACGGTCAAAACACATTACGTATTTTTCATAGCCACGATTCTCATAGCGGCTATAATCGGAAGTAACTACACCGAGGTGACGGACTTTCTGAGATTCAGGTCGCCGACGGGCATCCTGAAGGCGGAAAACGACTCCTCTGTGACAAGCTTCGGCTTCGGTCAGGTGTATGAGGCGGTCATTAACAAAAATATGACTACCTTTGAGGCTCAGTCCAAGGAGGAATACGAAAAGAACGAGAGCGCAGCCGACAAGAAAATCGGCGTTGTGAGTGTGGGCTACAGCCGAGGTGTGCTCGCAGGATTTGCCAACAAGGTGCACTCAGGCTCGTTTTACGTCACGGTTTATTCTTCGATATTGTCCTTGACGGATTCGGAGTCGGTGACTCAGGTTTTGTTTATCGCACTCGGATTGATATTTTTAACGGCTTTCTTCCTCTTTGTAACAGCCGTTTATGAAATAGCAAGTGCGAGAATATTCCTTGAGGCAAGAACCTATCAGAAATTATCGTTTCATCTTTTTGTCTATCCCGTGTGGTGCAAAAGATGGGGTCATCTTGCGCTTGCGTCATTCAGAAAATTCGTCTACGAGACGCTTTGGATGTTCACGATAGTCGGCGGAACAATCAAGCATTATTCCTATATTCTCTTTCCGTACATAATGGCGGAAAATCCCGATATAAGCTCGAAGGACGCTATTTTGCTCTCAAGAAAGATGATGTACGGTCACAAGTGGGAGTGCTTTGTCTTTGAGCTCAGCTTTATTCTCTGGGATATGCTTTCCTTTGCGACAAGCGGAATTGCAAGCCTTTTTTGGGTTGCTCCCTACAAGACGGCGGCTTTTGCAGAATATTATGCCGCAATCCGTGAAGCTTACAAAGAGAGCGGCGGCGAGCTCTCTGAGCTTTTGGACGATACTTTCCTTTACAGAAAGGCAAGCAAGGAGCTTTTGGAGACCGCATATCCGAAAATCACCGAGGATTACAACGGAGAAAACGAGGTTGTCGATTACAAAAATCCCGTCAAGAAATTCTTTGCCGACACATTCGGAGTTGTACTTCGCTATGACGATGAGGCAGAGGCTGTCAGAAAATATAACCGCAAGCAGCTTCGCAGAAAGGATATCGCTTCGATATTGAACGGAGAAATTTATCCCTCGAGACTTTTTCCAATCGGAAGAAGAGAAAAAATCCGCGAGGACGAAAGCTACGATTATATCCGCAGCTATTCCGTGACAACTCTTATTTCGATTTTCTTCACCATGAGTATTTTCGGTTGGCTGTGGGAGGTTAGCCTCACGCTTATCGCCGAGGGAACTCTTGCAAACCGAGGAGTGAACTACGGCCCCTGGCTTCCGATTTACGGAACGGGATGTTTATTGATACTTTTGCTTCTCAATAAGCTTCGCTACAAGCCGTATCTTGAGTTTGGCGCATCAATCGTTCTTTGCGGACTTGTGGAATATATGACTTCGGTTTATCTTCAGCTTGCTCACGGAGAAAAATGGTGGGATTATTCGGGATACTTCCTCAACATCAACGGAAGAGTCTGCGCAGAGGGACTTCTCGTATTCGGAATCGGCGGAATTGCCGTTGTGTATGTTCTCGCTCCGATGATTGACAATATAGCAAGAAAAATTAAGCCTCAGGTTATCGTTCCGATATGCACGGCGCTTGTTTTGTGTTTCCTTGCAGATTGTACGGTGGCTCACTTCAAGCCGAACGAGGGAAAGGGTATAACCGACGATTTTTCAAAGACTTCCGATTCTGCAAGAATCCAGTCGGAGGAAATATTCGATTTAACGAGGTGATTAAGGAGATATTATGTCTAAAAAAATACTTTATTTTTTCATACCGCTGTCTTTTCTGGGACTTCTTGTAGGTTCGTTCTGTGACCTTTCGATATCGCAAAATCTATGTGATCAGAACAGCATGTTCGGTGTGATTTTTGCGGGATTCGGTCAAACTCCGTGTATGTTTTGTTACCTCGCAAGCATTGCGCTGAGTATTGCTTCGTTCGACAAAAATAAAATGAAACCGAGCGTTCTTATGCTTGTTTTCAGTGTTCTCGATTTGATTGCAACTGCTCTTTATTTCAAGGATTCTTACGAAAACATGAGAAACAAAATATTGGGCAGTGTGGTTTTGATTGCGATAAGTCTCGTTTTTGCTGTAGCCGTTTATTTGTTGGCGGACAAGAGCGACAAGGATAAATTAAGAAAGCTTGCGTTGTTCCTCGGCGTGACTCCCATGCTCATATTCTTAAGCTATGAGACAATCAAACAGTTCAGAGGAAGACCGCGCTACCGCATGATAATCACACGGGACGATATTTCGTTTGAAAACTGGTGGAATTTCGCATCGAATGTGAAGTCGCAGTTCAGCTCGGTAATAGCCAAGGAGGAATTTAAATCATTCCCAAGCGGTCACACGGCAAGTGCGGCGGGAACCTTGCTTTTGCCGATTCTCTGCACGGTGGTTGCGCCGTTCAGAAAAAGAGAAAACATAATCAAAGTAATTTGCTGTATTTTCCCCGTTGTCGTAGCGTTTGCGAGAATAGTTTCGGGCGCACATTTTCTAAGTGATGTTTCTGTCGGTTTGCTCGATGCCACTATAGTCATCATTATTATGCAGAAAGTTTTCGGATACGACAAAGTAATCGAAAACCGAATAAGCTAAACTTATCCCCGTCCTTTCAGGCGGGGATTTTTTATACCAAAACATTCCCACTCACGCAGTAAGGCATAATTTTCGGTTGCAATTGCGTTATATATAATATAGAATAAAAAATGAAACCGAAGTATTTTACAATGCGATTTTGGGGGCAAGAATGTTACAAGTCAGTTTAAGAAGATTCGATTACGAAAGAGATCTGAGAAGATTGTTTGACTTTATGATGAAAGAAGAGAACCAAATTCTTTTTTCTCACAGCTACCAAGTGCATAATCTTCCGATGTTTGAAAGTTGGATTTCCGAGAAATTTGCCAAAAATGAATATCATGATTTTTTTATGATTGAAGATTCTCGGGGCAGAACCGTCGGATTTACCTTCTCTTATGATTTTTTCGGCTATGACGCACATTGCAAATTCACTCTTTGTCTGTATGAAGAGTATCAAAATCGTGGATTGGGTACTGTAGCGGCAATCAGGATGATGGATTATCTGTTTCGCAAATATCCGTTGAACAGAATTTTCATTTCGGTTTTTGATTACAATAAAAACAGTATAGAAATAAATCTGAAGGGTGGATTTGAGGAGGTTGCTCTGCTGCCTGAATATCGATTCTATGCAGGTGAATACCATTCGCTGCATATCTTAACTATTTCAAGGGAAGAGTTTTACACAAGACACAAGAGAATGCTCTCTGAAATCATCAAGTGATATTAAGCGCAAAGGAGAAAATTATGGGCTACTATGACGGAAAAGGTTATTACCGAAACAATGGCGAAGGCGGTTACGACGCTAGGGGATATTATCGCAAAGCTGGTGCGGGCGGATATGATGCAAAGGGATATTACCGTCGACCCGGCGAGGGAGGCTACGACTACAAGGGATATTACCGTTATCCGGGCAAAGGCGGATATGACAGCAAGGGCTACTACCGTTCGGGAGCTTGGAATTGCAATTCGGCATGTGAAGGAAAGGGCGGCAGCAAATAACAGGCTTTTGTTTTAAAATAGTATGAAACCGTCTTATTTGTCAGGTGACAGTCGGTCGCTTATATGGGATTGGTTTCGATGAATTATCAAACAAATTGAAAAAAGGCATAGAAAAATGGCTACCATGTAAGCTGCCATTTTCTGTGCCTTTTTATCTGAAATTGCCCTCTACATTTGCCGTAAAAGCAGGATTTTTAATTCTTAGAAAGAAATAAAGTAAACAAAGAAAAAACCCTGAAATTTGGCTTTGTTGAGCCATTTTTCAAGGTTTTCTTTGGTCGGAGTGGCGGGAGTTGAACCCACGGCCTCTTGAACCCCATTCAAGCGCGCTACCATCTGCGCTACACCCCGATGACTTATGTATTATACTACATATTATTTTTACTTGCAAGTGTTTTTTTGAATTTGCCGTAAAAATATTTTTTCTGTTTATTTGAGAACTAAGTCTGTGTGATTTGGGCAATTTTGCAGTTTCTTGTTGTCTCTTTTGTTGATTTTAAGCTTTCGTGATGATATTATGTAAATATATCGCACATATTTACCCAAGGAGGCTTCGCACATGAAAATCTATACGAGCGAAAACATAAAGGCTCTCGAAAAGCTGGCTAACGAAAAAGGTACTTCAATGGCTGAATTGATGAACAATGCCGGCAATGCTGTTGCCGATGCCGTACTTGGGGAGTTTCCGAGCGTTCAGGGTAAGAAGCTTGTAATTCTCTGCGGAAAGGGAAACAACGGCGGTGACGGCTATGTTTGCGCCAACAGACTTTTTGAGAGTAATGCGCTTGTTCGTGTCGTTCTTCTTCAGGGGCCGCCGGGGACGGAGCTTGCCATGAATGCCTTTAAGGAACTTTACTCTGCCATTCCTGTTTATGATTTTTGCGAAGAAAACGAAGACGGAAAGGCGGATATATTGTCATATATAGCTGATGCAGATGTGATAGTAGACGGAATTTTCGGTTTCGGATTTAAGGGAGCCGTGAGGGGTTATCTTATCGATGTTATAAAGGCGGTGAATGCTTCCGATGCCTTTAAGCTTGCGATTGATATTCCGTCAGGAGTTTGCTGTGACAGCGGCGAGGTACTGGGCGAAGCAGTCAAGGCGGATTTCACCGTGACTTTCACTGCGCCAAAGCCTGCTTTTTTCATTGAACCGGGAAAAAGCCACAGCGGTAAATTCAAAGTTGCCTCAGTCGGAATTGACAGAGAGTATATAGAGAGTATGCCGACTAATTATGCCGTCTTAACCGATGCCGACGCAAAAAAGCTTATGCTCACGAGAAAATCCGACAGCAACAAGGGAACATTCGGAAAGCTTGTGATAATTTGCGGCAGCATGGGAATGATAGGCGCATGCATAATGTGCGCAAAGGGGGCGCTCAGAAGCGGTGTCGGACTTGTTAATATTGTTGTTACCAAGGATATCTATCCGCTGATTGCACCCATGCTTCCCGAGCCGATTTTTACGGTGCTCGATTTTGAAAATCTTGATGCAAAGAAAAAGTCATTTGAAAAGCTGACTCATGCACTCTCAAGTGCTTCCGCTGTTGTGATGGGCTGCGGACTCGGTGAGCTTGCGGAGAAATATGTTCCGCTGATACTCGAAAATTGCGTTTGTCCGATTTTGCTTGATGCCGATGCACTCAATTATATATCAAAACATATGGGCTTGCTCGAGAACAGAAATTATCCGATTACACTTACTCCGCATCCCGGAGAAATGTCCCGTCTCACGGGAAAGGAAATCAAGGAAATTCAGTCTCACCGACTTGAAACCGCAAGGGAATTTTCTGAAAAATACGGTGTGATCACGCTTCTTAAGGGCTCGGGCACTGTTGTCTGTTCACCTGATGAGGGAGTTTCAACTCACATAAATATAAGCGGAAACGCAGGCATGGCTAAGGGCGGCAGCGGAGACGTTCTCTCGGGAATAATCGGTTCGCTGGCGGCTCAGGGCTTGTCACCAGAAAAGGCAGCGGTTCTCGGAGCGTTTGTTCACGGAAAAGCGGGAGATTTGGCTGCCGAAGCGCTCGGTAAGACCGCAATGCTTCCGACAGATTTGATTGAATATTTACCCAAGGTTTATTCGTACCTTGAAAAAAAGGAGTAGGCATTTGCCGAGGTTTTATAAGGCAGTATGATAAAACTTAATAAGACTAAGGCATTGCAGTTGCAGAATGAGGCTTTGACCAAAAAGGTCAGAGCCTTTTTCTTTGTTTTCAAAAGCCACATTCACAATTTGAAAATCAGCAGTATTGACTTTCTTAGAAAGATGGGTTTCTTATAGGTTAACGAGATAAAGCTTTATAGTATTTTATAAAGGATTTTTCACCCGGCGAAAAATCGGCGTTTTTTCTGTATCCTAAACCATATTCAAATTTAATTTCCGGTTTCAAAGGTAAAATCTTTAAATTATTGTCATTGTTTGTTTCTGCCATTTGTATGGGCATTATTGATAATCCCATTCCGACACTTATAAATTGAAAAACGCTTGATGCATAACCTTCATAAACAACATGCGGACGTATGCCTTCCTTGTTGAATTCATCCATGACCATTGTATACATTCTGGAATTTCTGGACCCAACTAATATGTTTTCATCCTTTAACATAGAACATGTAAGATATTTGCATGAACTAAACTTGTGATTCTTTGGCAAAACAACAACCATATGACCTGTATTATAACAAACGAATTCATAGTCATGCACAGTGCTTTCTTTATGATATACAGCTATTAAGTTAAGCGATTTACTTTTAAACATTTCTAAAAGCTCTGGATCGGTCGCTTCGATTATGTCAATACGATAGCCGGGATATTTTTTATTAAAATCTGTTAATGATGATGTGATGCCATAATATTGATAATTTCTGGGCACGCCAACTTTGAATGAATTATTACTTTGGGTAAGATAGGTTCTTAAAAAGTTTTCTGATTTTTGATATTCACTGCAAATGCATTCTGCAAAAGGTATATACATTCTACCAAAATCGGTAAGCTTGATATTTCGTTTAGATCTATCTATCAACTTTGTCCCCAGCTCTCTTTCCAAGGTTTGAATATGCCTGGAAAGCCCTGATTTATCAATATTTACTTCTTCAGCAGCTTCGTTATAATTAAGTTTTTTTACCAATACCAGAAATTCTTGCAGATATTTAATTTCCATATTAACCAACCTTCCTTTATTCTATTATATTTAACTGTTGCACAAATTGCAACAGTTGAGCGGTGATTTGCATTGTTTACAACATTAACGACTGATATAATAAAGTAAAGGTGGTGGAAGCGTATGCGAAAAGGAAAAATTGATAATACTGTTCCTGATTTCACAAAACAGGAATGGGAGTTTATGGATGATTACAGAAAAAACTCCGATAAGAAGCCGCGAGAAAATTTAATTGAACTAATTAGTCATATCGATTCAAGCTTTGAATAATGTTATGTTCGGCTAGTAATCGTTGGTATTCAGCGTGTTGGTAC
>CAVKLS010000073.1:0-7556 GCA_963657025.1 bacterium
TCATAAGCCTGCTTTTTCTTTGCCTTTTCCGTAAGCATATGTCGGGCGAGCTCTTGAAGCCAGTCATCCTTTCCCGTTGGAAAAAGAATATAAGGACTGCTGGTTCTCTGATACAAAACCTGTTTGAAGAAATCGGCAATAAGCTTTTTCTCGGATAATATAGCAAGAAAGTTCTTGTCAAAATACTTCTTGCTTACCATGATATTCAAAATACAGCTCTCATCGTTGGTACAAACAAGCGCGTGAAACGCATTCGGCGCAAGCACGCACACGTCTCCCTCATTCATCGTGAAGTGAGTGTCCTTTAAGTGGTGCTCACAAGATCCGCTCGCCACATAAACTATCTCGATATACTCGTGGTTGTGAAGAATCGGATAACAATACCTTCTGTGAAGAGTTATCGTGACATTGGAATAAGACGAAACATCATTTACGGTGTTTCCCTGTCTGTTCTTGGAATTACTTATGTACACATCAGACTTGGGAGTATGAACGATGAGCCCGTCCCGTGAATAACGCTCATAATCCGAAAAGGTCATAGGCGATTCCCACAATTTTTTATCGGAATTCAGATAGCCTTCCTTCATGAGAAGCTCGTCCTCTTCCAAAGGGCGGTTGTAAATCTCTTCCAAACGCATGACTTTGCCTTCTTTGCACTCATTTTTACACAAATATACCACAATATGAAATATTTGTCAAAAATTTACCGACAATATATCAGATACATACAAGTGAAAATTAGGTTCAGAGCATAAAATAGATTCATCAACTGAAAAGGAGGTAAAAATGAAAGACAAAGCGAATTTTCATTTTTCAGTAAAAATCGAAAATCCGCAAAATCGGAATTTGCTCCGATTAAAAGAATAACCAAAACCGAATTTTCCGTTCAAAATTTCTCAACTGCCAACAGATATCGCAAATTTTGACGAAAAATCGGAATATTAAAGTAAAGGTGGACGGATTACTATGAGTGACATTACAACTAACTCAAAACCAAAGTCAAAACTGAATTATACCTCAACGATTGCCTACGCAATCGGAAGCTCGGGCGCAAACGCCAGCTTCTACATGATTAACAACTATCTTATGCTGTTCTACACGGACGTTGTAGGACTTGCGGCATCGGCAATTTCAATCATCATGCTTGTCGCCCGTATCTGGGATGCTGCCAACGACCCGATGATGGGCATAATCGAAGACAGAACACACACCAAAATAGGAAAGTTCAGACCGTGGCTCGTTGTAGGCCCTCCCTTCCTTGCCATATTCAATGTTCTTACCTTCACCGTATTTCCGCTTCAGGGCACGCTTAAAGCTGTTGTATGCGGTGCTTGCTACATCGGTGCAGGTATGGCTTATACCGTTGTACAGGTCGCAATCAGCGGTCTTGTAAACAGAATCACAAACGATTCTCAGAACAAGATGAAGATTATTTCCATAGCTCAGATTGCTAATCAGGTAGGTCAAATTGCAATCGCAGCTGTCCTCATGCCGATTATTCTTCGTTTCAGCGGCGGTAGTGTACCGAACGGACGCGGCTACTTCTGGGGCACCGTTTTCGTATGCATCGTCACACTTCCCATGGTTTGGTTCTGCGCATGGAAATGCCGTGAGGTTACTGTCGACAGTCCAAAAGTCGCTGACGGCGAAAACAAGCCAAAGGAAAAAAGTTCACTTTCAAGATCCCTCAAGCTTACTCTTTCCAACGATCAGCTTAGAATCTCAGTTTTCTGCACATTCATCGGATGCTTATCGACAATCGGCAGATACGGTATTTTAAGCTACTATATCATCTATGTCGTGGGAAGCTATAATCTTATCTCCCCTATATTCTCGATTATGAGCTTTGCCCAGATGATAGGAAATCTTCCGATTCCTTTCCTGACAGGTAAATTCGGCAAAAAGCGTGTTTTTATCGGAATGAGCATATTAAATGCACTTTCATTGATTGCTCTGTTCTTTATCCCTGCAGGAAATTCCGCTGCAGTCATCGCTTTGTCAGCTGCTATCGGATTCTTCTCAGCCGGAACAAGCATCAGCTACGCATTCGTATGCGACTGCGTTGAGTACGGCGACTGGAAATACGGCATCCGTGACGAAGGTCTTGCCTTCTCCCTGATGTCCTTCAGCGTTAAGCTTGCTTCGGCTATCACAGGTGCGGTCGGTGTTCCGCTTCTCGTAGCTGTCGGCTATGTCGCAAATCAGGCTCAGACTGCAAGCACGACAACGGCTATCAACATAATAGTCAATATTGTTCCCGCAGCAATCCTTCTTCTTTCTCTTATTCCGTTTGTTAAGTACAAACTTGACCAAAAGACCATGGATAAAATCTCCGAGGAGCTTGAGGCTAGAAGAAGTGAATAAGTTAATATAAATAAATACACACCCACGCACGGCAAGGATAATTCTTTGCCGTGCATTTTTGATTTTACTTCGCAAATAGAGTTGACGAATGCTCATCCCCTCCCATATTCTAAATCAGGTGCAATTCCTTTTTTATTTCGGTGCAGTAATTGACAAAAATCTCCTTGCTGTGTTATATTTCACCTCGGTTAGTCTTAACTAATATATCATTACAATCACATAAGGAGAGACAAAATAATGATTAAAAGAATAATATCACTTGTTCTCGTTTTGTCTGTTACGGCACTTTCCCTTGTCGGATGCTCAGACAATTCCTCAGCATCAAGCAGCGCAGAAGAGTCAGCGGCTTCCTCTGAAAGCTCTGCTGTCAGCGAAGAAACATCTACTGACGAAACCGAATACCCCATCACAATTACTCATGCTTACGGCGAAACCGTAATCGAGAGTAAGCCTGAGCGAATTGTCACACTCGGCTGGGGTAATCAGGACACCGTTCTTGCACTCGGCGTAGTGCCTGTCGGATGCTCCGCCGCTAACTACGGCTATGTTACCGACCACAAATTACACGAATGGACTGACGAGGCATTTGCTTCTCTTGGCGAAGACAATCCGAATGTCTTTGACGACACCGACGGATACGACTACGAGGCAATCAGCGACGCAGCTCCCGATGTTATCCTTGCCGCTTACTCAGGCATGACTGAAGAGGAGTACGAGAAGCTCTCGGCTATCGCACCTGTTGTTCCGTTTGAGGAGACAGCTTGGAAGACAACCTGGAAAGAGCAGACAATCCGCAATGCGACTGGCATGGGCATGCAGAGCGAGGGCGAAGCTCTTGTCAAAGAGACTGAGGAGCTTATTGCCGAAAAGGTAAGCGAGCACCCCGAGTTCTCCGGCGTAAAGGCTGGCTTCTTCTGGATCAGCGCAGACGATTTCAGCACATTCTATGCATATCTCCCCGCAGACCCAAGAGCATCCTATTTACAGGATTTGGGCTTTGAGCTTCCCGACAGCATCAAGAATCTCGCAGGCGACGGCTCAGAGTTCTCTGTAACCTTAAGCCGTGAGAATGTTGAGCAGCTCTCAGACATTGACTTCATGGTTGTCTACGGTGACGAGGCACTCCTTGAGGCTTTGCAGAAGGACGAGCTCATGAGTCAGATTCCCGCCATCAAGAACGGTGCGGTTGTTCTTCTTGACAGCACATCTCGTCTTGCGGCATCCACAACACCGAGCATTCTTTCAATCCCTGCAACAATAGACGAGTATCTCGATGTATTGTCAGAGGCTTGCGGTAAAATCAATGAGTAAGAAAAAAACACTTATCGTATACTGTTTTATGGCAGTTATACTCTTGATCTGTGTATTTTTGTCGATTGCCTGCGGAGTTAAATCCGTAGGCTTTCGGAGCATTTTGGGTGCTTTTATTCCGAATGACGCACCCGAGGTTGATGTCAATATAGTTCTTGCAAGAGTTCCGAGAACCGTTTTCGGCGTCCTTGCGGGAGCGGCACTGGGAGTATCGGGACTTCTCATGCAGTCAATCACAAGAAACCCCATAGCCGACCCGAGCATTTTAGGCGTAAACACGGGCGCATCTCTGTTTGTCGTAAGCGGCATTGCCTTTTTCCACATTCAAAGCGGAAACGGTTACATTGGGCTTGCGTTCTTCGGAGCTGCTCTCACGGCGGTGCTTGTCTACGGACTAGCTTCTGTCGGAAACGGCGGTGCAACTCCAATTAGACTCGCTCTTGCAGGTGCGGCGGCTTCAACGGCATTGCAGTCGCTTGTTAACACTATAATGCTGCCTAATACTTCTGTTATGGATCAGTTCCGCTTCTGGCAAGTTGGAAGCATAGGCGGCGCATCGTGGGACGATATCAAATTGATGAGCCCCTATCTTGCAGTCGGCTTTTTGCTGGCATTCTTCCTCATTCCCTCGCTCAACACTCTTGCACTTGGCGACGATGTCGCAACGGGTCTCGGTGTGAATGTAACTCTTGTAAGAGCCTTGGCGGCTCTTTCGGGTGTACTCCTCTGTGCGTCCGTGACAGCACTTGCAGGGCCGATAAGCTTTATCGGACTGATGGTTCCTCATCTTATCCGTGCAATCGTCGGACCAGATTTGAAGAAAATCATGCCGCTTTCCACTGTTTGCGGAGCGTGCGTACTGCTTATAAGTGACGTTCTCGGCAGAATTCTCGGTCGTCCGGGGGAGCTTGAATCGGGAATCATCACGGCACTCATCGGCGGTCCTGTATTTATCTTTATCATAAGAAAGGTAAAGGTGCGCTCGTTATGATGAAAAACATGATGAATAATAAATCACTTTGGCTCGGAAGCCGCAAAAGAACGAGAAGATATATTTTCACTGTTCTCATTCTTCTGCTTATTGTACTCTCCCTTGCCTCATTCATGATGATTTATGGCAACACTGTGTATTCGCCCAAAACAATCTTTGAGATTTTGAGAAGCGACGAAACAAAAGGTGCGGCATTCACAATCAAAACTCTCAGACTCCCCAGAATGCTAGCGGCTGTTTTCTGCGGCTTTGCATTCGGCTTGGCGGGAAACACCTTCCAAAAATTACTTGGAAATCCCCTTGCCAGCCCCGATATCATCGGCGTCACCTCGGGAGCGAGCGTTGCCGCCGTCTTTGCCATTCTTATACTTAAACTCAGCGGCAGTATAGTATCTCTTTTGGCAGTGCTTTCGGGACTTATTGTCTCCGCCGCCATATATTTTCTTGCTCATTCGGACGGATTCTCTAACGGAAAGCTGATTCTCACGGGCATAGGAATGCAGGCTTTTCTCAATGCTTTAATTTCCTGGATGCTTCTCAAAGCATCGGAATACGATGTGGCAAGTGCCTTAAGGTGGCTCAGCGGAAGTCTGAATTCAACCTCCATGGACGAGATTCCACGGCTTGCGGTTGTGGTAATCCTTGCTTCACTTGCGATATTTCTTTTAAACAAGCATTTGGAAATCCTTGAGCTTGGTGAGGCTCACGCAAAAATGTTGGGGCTTAAAATAAACCTCGTTCGCATCAGCCTTATTTTGTGCGCACTGCTTCTGATAGCATTCGCTACGAGCGTGACTGGTCCCATAGCATCTGTTGCATTTCTCGCAGGCCCTATTGCCTCGAGAATATCTGGAGGCGGAAAAAGCAATCTTCTGACCTCGGCGCTCACGGGCTGTGTGCTTGTAATGGCTTCGGATATGATAGGACAATATGCGTTCCCTTCAAGATATCCCGTCGGCGTTATCACGGGAATTCTCGGTGCGCCCTACCTCATATACCTATTGATTCGCATTAACCGAACCAAGGAATAAGACTTGATTAACGCTCAACTATTAACTAACAGGAAGAAACAATATGAATGACGTTACTTTAAAGGCGGAGCACATTGACTCGGGCTACAATCACAAGACCATTGTGTCCGATGTCAGCGTAACCGTCCCAAAAAACAAAATCAGTGTTATACTTGGCGCAAACGGATGCGGAAAGTCAACACTGCTGAAAACCTTTGCGAGGCTTCTTACGCCGCAAAGCGGTCAAATTGTACTGGACGGAAAAAGCGTAGCCGAAATCCCGTCCAAACAGCTTGCAAAAACTCTGGGGCTTCTGCCTCAGTCTTCCATCCCACCCGAGGGAATAAGGGTGCTCGACCTCGTCTCGAGAGGACGCTTCCCCTATCGTCAGTTTCTAAAAAGCATGACGAAGGAGGACTATGCGGCAATCGAAGAGGCTATGGAGATCATGGGAATCACCGAGCTTGCCGACAGAGCAGTCGACGAGCTCTCGGGTGGTCAGCGCCAGAGGGTATGGATTGCCCTTGCGCTGGCACAGCAAACCGATATTCTTCTCTTGGACGAGCCGACAACCTTTTTGGACATAGCCTACCAGATTGAAATTTTGGATATGCTTACCGATCTCAACCGTAAGCGCAAAACGACCATTGTCATGGTACTGCACGATATCAATTTATCCGCAAGATATGCAGACTGTCTCTTTGCCATGAAGAACGGAAAGCTTGTTGCTAAGGGTGCTCCGAAAGAGATAATCACGCCCGAGCTTATTAAGGATGTCTATGGGCTTGAATGCGATGTAATGACCGACCCCGTATCAAATTCGCCCATGATTCTTCCCAAGGGAAGATACTATTCTTCACCCGAAACCTGAGAGCGAAATTTGCCCGGAGTCAATCCGCACCAGTTTTTGAACATATTTGTAAAAGCAGCAGCACTGAGATATCCCACCTTAGCCGCAATCTCGTTAATGCTGCTGTCGGTGTCCGAGAGCATTCTTGCCGCCTGATTCATTCTCATATTATTGGCATAATTCCAAATTGTACTCTGGTACATTTCCGAGAATCCCGCCTTAAGCTTCTGCTCGCTTATATCCAACGTGCGGCTTAAATCATAAATAGTAACAAAAGAGCCTGCGTCACTTTCAATCCGGTCGTGGGCTTTCCTTATTTTCTCGATATCAGATTCCGTCATCTTGATTTTTCGCTTACCGATGTGAATATAGTGCGTATTTCCGTCGGTGTGAAGCTCCGAGAAGCTCTCTTCCCTTCTGCTCAAAAGAATTGCCACAAACTCCGTGCATAGCGCAAGAAGCAAAGCCGAGGTCATAGCTCTCTGATTCAAAAGCTGCTCGGTTTTAGAAAGAATATCTCGAAGCTCCTGCGACAAATTATGATAGCGGACATTCGGCTTGATAAAGTCAAGCGCATCCTTTTCGCAGCCGAGGAATGGAAGTATATGGTCTTTAAGGTAGCTTTTTCTTACGGAAATCTCCACTCCTTTGAATCTCTGTCCCTTTTTCCAGCAATTTATCCCCCCTGCCGATTCTTCCATAGCAAGAAAGGCTGACGGGTGAGAAATCGGCGACAGCTTTTTGTCCTTCAAAGAATAGGTTATTCCCTCATAGATGATTCCGAAGTGCAAAAAAGACGACTCATAATCAAATTCTGAAATCAAATCGGCTCCAATGGTATAATCTCCAGTGCCGCCCTGAATTTTATCGAGAGAACCTAAAATATGGATTGTTCCCACATTGGGATTGCTCCATATTTGCTCGTTGTCCCTCTCAAACGTGCAATTAAGTCCGATATTTTTATAAAAATAGAGACCGTAGTCCTTCGGATTTGTTGTTTTGTAAAAACTCATACTAAAACAGCCTCTTA
>CAVKLS010000074.1:0-7542 GCA_963657025.1 bacterium
AAGCTTTTCTGTGCAGTTTTTACAGGAAATAAAATCGTTTGTGTTCTCGGAAAATCTTTCGGGATAGAGCCAAACAGCCAATTCCCAGCGAATGACGAGAAGAACGCCGAAGCCGAGAAGCGTCCAGGTGTAAAGATTTGGAATAAAGAACAGCGGTGTGAACATCATAGCATAGTCCCAGTTGTAAATTCGGCACGAGGAACAGCATCTGTTCTTCAAAAACCAAGTCTGAAACGGACAGAAGAAAAGAATGCACACCATGTCGCAGACGGAAAACGCAAGCGAAATCAAAAGAAGTATTCCCTTGTCGATTAACCCCAGCATATAAAGCGCACCGATTGCCGCATTAAAAACTATCCAGACAAGTGCGACAATCATAACGGCATTGTTGTCGTGAAGCTTTACGTCTATCGAACCAGTGCTGTGGTAATTCCTTGCGAATTGCTTTTGACTTCCGGGGCTTTCCAGCTTAGCGGGAATGAATCTTAAAATCATCTCGACCATAAAGCTCACCCAGACGACGAAAAGCACGGGAGTTTTGAGAAAATCCATGAGTGAAACCGAGCTTTTTTCAATTCTCAGCCGTATATAGACGACAAGTGCAAGCACAAAAAGAATCGACCTGTAGGTAAGCCGATAGAAATGGAATGCCGACACGGCGGTTATTTTTCTTTTTTTCGATGTTGTTTTTTGTGACATAATTTCACCGCTTTCCGCTATGAAAATCCTGTGGAATAATCCCTTGGATTTACTCTCATTTTAGCACGAAAAGCGTAAAATCACAACAAAAAGCCCCGAGATAACTCGAGGCTTCAGTGTGATCAAATATAAGATTTTACCGCGTCAGGGCTGATTGTTTTTGTTTTCTTCTGTGGGAGAATTGCTTGTCGCATTCGGCATAACAGCCGTATTTTGCGGCAAATTCTGCACATATCCGTTGTTCGCACCCGCATACATCCTTGCCATTGCCTCAGCCTTCTGCTTTTTGTTGTACTTAACGAGGATAACAACGAGAATCACAACAATCACAACCGCACCGATTGCGCCGCCGATTATCGCATAGGTGAGCGATACCGAAGCGCCCGTTGGCATCTCGAAATCAACACGCAGGCCGTCACGGAAATCAAGCTGTAACAAATCCCATGTGTAGGTAAGTCCGTCATAAGAAACGCTTGTGGCGTTGTTGTTCACTACATTCGTTCCCTCGGGGAAGGTAATTCTTATCTGTGCGCTTGCGCCCGACATTGAAATCATACTGCCGTATTCGCTTGTATAAGAACCGCCAGTGTAGCTGTCGTCCTGTAATGCCGTGATGGAAACCTTATTCCCGTCAACAGAGTATGAAAGGAAATTACCGTCAAAATCAAACAAATTAGCAAAAGCGCTATCAAAGTCCTTAGAAAGCTTAATATTTTCGCCTGTTATTCTAAGTCCCGAATATCCGTCCTCATTATAGTCAGAAACAGTTATTCCCGCCGCCGCAAGCATGGATTTATCCTCGTCAGACAGAGATATCGAAGAATCGTAATAATCCTCGTCGACCGCATAAATCATATCAAGGTCGATTCTTCCGTCCTTTCTGATCGTAACGCTTGTATCAAGCTTCACGCAGCCCGTGAAAAGCAATGCAATCAAAGCTGTCATGAGCACGAGTGTTATTCTTTGTCTTGTTTTTTTCATAATTTACCCTCCGTTCGTTTGCCGACAGGAAATGCACTTAATGTGTTACTCTGAGAGGTCAGCCTTTGCGAGAAGTGCTCTTCCTATTCCTATCATATCGGCATATCCGTCCTTAATAAGATCATCTGCCTCGGCAATTTTCTTAACGCCGCCGCAAGTGAACACGGGAACATCAACCGCATCCTTGATAATCTTGCTTTCCTCCTTGAAAAATCCCGGGAATCTGTCCTTGGGGTCTTTAGGAGTGATTACTCCGTCAACGCCTGCCGAAATATCAATGAAATCTGCGCCTGCCTTCTCAAAAAGCTCAGCCGCCTTTACTGCGTCCCCGACAGTTGCTCCCGAACCGTCCGCCTGTCTGTCACAAGCACCGAAACGAAGTCCAACGAGAAAATCGGGGGAAACAGCTTTCTTGGTTTTCTCGATTATCTCGGTGATAACTCTGACTCTGTTCTCCACGCTTGACGCACCGTACTCATCGTCTCGGCGGTTTGTTATCGGTGAATAGAACTGGCTTAAAAGATAGCCGTGCGCCGCATGGAGCTCAATTCCGTCAAAACCGTATTCCTCGGCTCTTTTTGCCGCATTAACAAAATCTTCCTCGAGGCTTTTAATCTCAGAAATCGTCATAGCTCTTACCTTCTCGTCCTTGTTCATGTCATCGCTTGGACCGAGAATCTCAGAGTGCGTCCATTTCTCGCTTGCCTTATTGCCCGCATGGCTGATCTGCTGAATGGCAAGCGTTCCTTTCTTTGCCGTGTGGATAATTTCCGTCAGCTTTTTAAAGGTGGATGCGTCTGCCGTTCCGTCTGCAGAAAGCTGATTATCATGCGCTTTTCCCTGAATATTCACGTAGGAATGCTCTGTCATGATGATTCCTATGTAAGGATTTTCGGCAAGCTTTTTGTAATATTCAAGAAGCTTATCCGTTACTGAACCGTCGGGAGATTTTCCCGTTGCCATCGGCGGCAAAATAATTCTTGACGGCACGGTATATTTTCCGATTTTAAATTCCTTTGTTACGTTATCAAAAGCCATAATATCCTCCCATATAGCCTAATTAAATTGTAGCATAGCCGCACTTCACTGTAAATATAATTTTTCTCAAAACGGCTCAGCTATACAAATATTGTTACACCAAGCTTAATTCATCAGCTTTCCCATGTTTTCTTGACGAACTCGGCGGATTTTTCGAGATAATCAAGCTGGTTTTTTGCGCCGAAGTGCTCGACCGCCAGAAAACCGTCATAGCCTGTCGATTTAATAAGCTCAATGCAATTTTTCATGTCGATAACTCCGTATCCCACGGGACAAGCGTACATTTTCTTTCCCGTATAGGTTTCCTTGTCGAATTCTTTTTCGTCAAACGGCACAAGCGCCCTGTCCTTCAGGTGAACATGGTGCAATCTGTCTTTAAAAGGCTCGAATGCGTCAACACAGTTCTCCTCCATAAGGTAGAAATTGCCCGTATCAAAGGTAAAACCGAGGTCGGGAATTTTGTCAAAAAAGTTTCTCACACCGTCTATCGTGTTGATAGGAGAATCGATGTGGTCAAAATCCTCAACCGTGACGATTACGCCCTTTTCCTTTCCCATGGCGACAACCTCTTTTTCGGCTTCAATCATTCTTGCGAGCGCCGCTTCTCTGTCATCGTCCTTTCCGAAAAGTCCCGGAGTAAGCTGCAATAAATTCGTTTCCGATTTTGCGATACAGTCGATACAGTCCTTAAACCACGCCCTGTCAAATCCATGAGCAAAATCCGCATTCACAAAGAAATTTGCTATTTTCATGCCGTGAGCATGGATTTTCTCGATAACCTCTTCTGTCGGAATGGGAATCCAGTCTTGTCTGTAGCCGATATCAAATGCGGTATAGCCCATAGCCTTTACCCTCTCGATAGCCTCGTCAATCGAAATTCCCAGCTGCTCTGCGCCCTCTATAAGATGAATATAGAAGGTTGAAAGCTTAAGCTTGTTTTTATTATCTCTTTGTCCCATTTGCCACACCTTCCCATAGTTAATATAGCTTTATTCTATCATCAGAATTTACGGTTATCAATATGGACAATTGTGGATATTAAAAAACGCAGAGCCTATTTCTAAGCTCTGCGAAAAAATATCTGTTTTTAATTTTTACTTACCGAAAATCAGTCCGAAATAAACGAAAAATTATTCCTCGTCATCAATCTTGATTTCGACTTCCTCTTCGTCGTCGGCTGTTTTCTCTTCCTCGGCGTCAGCAGTCTCTTCTGCCTTCGGCTCTTCCTCAGCTTCTTCTGCTGTCTCAGGCTCTGGCTCTGTCTCTGCTTCTGCCTCGGACTTCTCTTCGTCCTCAGGCTCAACTGTAATCTCAATCTCGATGTCGCCGTCGTCGGACTTGATTACGCCTTCTTCCTCGAGGATGTCCTCATCGGTCTCAGCGTTCTCACGCTCCTCGGCAAGCTCTGCCTTCTTAGCCGCAATCTGCTCCTTGACCTTATCCGATACGGAATAGACTGTATCGAGCACTACAACGCCTGCCTCTTCGACAACCTCTGTTGTAGCTCTTGCAATATCACCGATAATCTCGCTTGTCTCCTTCTTTGAAGGATTTCCGCCTGCACCTGCAGCCACCTGATCGAGAGTTCTGTTTTCCTGATATCTCTTTGCCACCTTAATCGCACCTGCTGCCGCAACACCTGCTGCTGCAATGCTTATTGCATTTTTAATGAATCCCATCTTATAAACCACCTTTCATGATTCTGTAATCTAATAATAATATACTCCCTACTTTAAATAAAGTCAAAAGTATAAATTAATTTTGAATATTCTTTTAAGTCAAATATATCAAATGTCCAACTCTTGAATATTTTTTATTTGATATTTGACTCTCATTCCATTCGGCAACGGCTTTTCCTCGGGGTTTATCCACACGGCGTCTATACCGGCATTCATCGCACCCTTTATATCGGAAGAAAGCGAATCGCCTACCACAAGATAAGAAGATAAATCGCTGTCGCCTATATCGGCTAAGACATAGTCAAAATATCTTTTGTCGGGCTTTGCGAATCCCGTTTCCTCAGAAACATACATTTTCTCAAAATATGGCGTGAATTCGCAGTCGTCAAGTCTGCCGTGCTGAACAAAAGCAATTCCGTTCGTGATGATGAAAACACGATATTTTTCGCTCAGCTCACGCATTTTCTCTGTTGCCCCGGGGAGCAAAAATTTCTGATGCGAAAGGTTCTGCTCGTAAAGCTCCGCCATTTCGTTTTCGTCGCCGCTTACGCCAGCTTCCTTCAGAAACTCACGAAACCTTCCCGTTGTCAGCTCTTGCTTGGTGCATTCGCCTCTTTCAAGCTTTTTCCACCACGAATCGTTCACTCTGTCGTAGATTTCTCCGAGTCCGGAATTGTATTTTTTCGGACTTATCGTATTACTCTCGTTCCACGCAAGCTCGATGGCCTTAGCCTGAGCACGGACAAAATCCATAAGCGTGCCGTCGTTGTCCATTAATATATACTTATACATCAGATGTTGCTCAAATCCTTTTTCTTCTTCTGTACAGGCATAGTGGAAACATCGACGCCGAGATTGGAGAGAAGCTCTGTGGCGGCATTGTAGCCCATTTTTTTCTGTCTGTGGTTCATTGCCGCAACCTCGATGATAACGGCTGTATTTCTGCCCGGCTTAATCGGAACGGTGATAACGGGAATTTCAACTCCCAGAATTTCGGTATATTCGCTGTCGACGCCCATTCTGTCATATACCTTATCGGGATCCCAGTTCTCAAGGCTTACGATAATATCGATATCCTTCTTAAGCTTGATTGCGCCCATACCGAAAAGTCTTCTTGCGTTAATAATACCAATACCGCGAAGCTCAATAAAGTGACGGATATTCTCAGGAGACTGTCCCATAAGAACGTTATTATTGAATCGTCTTATCTCAACCGCATCGTCGGCTACAAGTCTGTGTCCTCGCTTGATAAGCTCGATTGCCGTCTCGCTTTTTCCGACGCCGCTGTCGCCCACAATCAGAACACCCTCACCGTAAACCTCAACCAAAACGCCGTGACGGGTAACTCTCGGTGCAAGCTCATCGGAAAGATACTGTACCAAGGTTGCGAAAACATCCGATGTAGTCTGCTCACTTCTCAGCATGGGGACATTGTTCTCCTCGGCACACTCAAGGAAATAATCTGAAATATCAAGTCCTCGTGTGAAAATAACAGCCTTTGGCTCAAGCTCCATATAACGCTTGATTATGGTGTTTCTCTTCTCCTCGTCATAGCTCAGAAGAAGAGCCATCTCTCCCATTCCGATGATAGAAATTCTCTTGTTGTCGAAAAAGGAAGTGAATCCCGAGAATTCGACACCGGGACGGTTGACCTCTGCCGTTGTTACCTCAATCTCTTCGGCACTTTTCGGAAGATATACCGCGTCAAGACCGAGCTGCTCTATTATTTTTGATAATGCGATGGAATATTCTGCCATCATCATTCCTCCTGTCTGGTTCATACGCTTGTGCTAAGATGATTTTAACACATTTTCCATAGTAAATAAATACTTTTTTGGTAAAATTGTGAAGCGAATAATTTACACTGCCTTTACTTTATTTCCTCAGCCTATTCCGAGCGCCTGTTTTGCAAGAGCGTCAGCCATATCGTTGAATCTGTCGCCCGAATGACCCTTGACCTTCACGAAACTTATTTTCATTTTTGTTCTTGCGTCGACACAAAAATCTTTATATGCTTTTGTTGCGTCTAAATTTGCCTTCCATTCACCGTTTGCCCAGCGCGCAACGCCCTCATAATCGTGAAAAATGACAATCTCCGGAATATCGTTTCTGAGGCAATAATTTATAACAGAAACACTTCCCATTATCTCCCCTGCGACATTTCTCATATCAGCCATTGAGGGGTCGTCGAATTTCTTTGAGAACTTCAGTGCCTTTCCATGCCAAAAAAGCACCGCACCGCAAGAAAATTCCTTGGTAGCTTGTTTGTAGCTTCCGTCCACATAAGCTATCGCTCTTTCGCTTGAATCGGGTACCTCGCCGTTTGAAACGGTCGGAACGTTTGCCGTACTTCCGCTGTCAGCCGCCAGATAATTCTCGGCTTCCTCTCTCGTCGGAAATGATTTATATACCGCGGAGGAAAAACCGTCTATCTGCTCCTTGCATTCATTCCAAGTGAGAAATATTCCCGTTTTTCTTCCGTTTTTTACCGCATAAAATTTTTTAGCCATGTATACCTCTTACTTAAATTAAGCTATATTGTACAATTGATAATATCACGAAAGCGTAGATTTATCAATCATTACACATCTTTCGCCTTTCGATTGAAGCTTATGCAAAATAACTGCAAAAAGCCAAAATTACCCTTGAGCTTAACCTTAAGGTTAATGTTATCATTGACACAGATAGAAAAATACGGCAAGCAAAATAATTCACGCTTATTACCTGTTCTGTATATTTTTGCAAAAGGGCAGCTTTTCACCCCTTGTTTTTTCATATTTGCTCGTATTTATTCACAAATTCATCACAATTTAATCGGATAATCTTTACTCGAGAAAGATAATTTGAAATCGCCTAATCAACCCAATATGTATATATCAGGAGATAAAAATTGAAGAAAGCAACCACATCAAGAGCAAGACAAAGGCTCGCTGCCTCACTTGCCCTAATCACCTGTGCTGCACTGCTGAGCGGCTGCACCACCGTCAGCGGTCAGTCTTCCGCAACCTACTATGCCATCGACCACGATGAAGTGAAAACTCTTGCAGACAGCACCATAGCGGATGTTCAAACAGCCGACGGTGACAAAGAAGCTTACGAAAGTGAAACCAGTGAAATCACAGTCAGCAGTGCACCGACCGAAAGC
>CAVKLS010000075.1:0-7452 GCA_963657025.1 bacterium
GCCTTATCTCCTGCATCTCGAGGACGTTCTCAAGATGTATCTCGCCGCCTTCGACCTCAATCGTCTTCATCTCGATTGCCGGATTTGCTCTGCACATGAGATACTGCACCTCGTCCCTTGCAAGACCCTTGGAGTAAGCAAGGTCTTTCCACAAGTCCTGAATACTTCCGTTCTTGGTGTTAAGGTAATATATCTTCACAAGGTACTTTCCGTTTTTAACATTTCGGATAGTAAAGTTCAATTTTATCGGATTGATGTCCTCAAAATACTGCTCGATGTCCTCGGGCTCAATCTGGTCCTCCTCGGTGAAAACATAGCGTGAGGAAAGATTCTTATAGTTATGACAAGCTATGACATAGTGGTTGTGTCCGCTTGCCGTGACAATTGAATTTTCGTTTTTCGCAAGCACATTTGACTTCAGCCTGTTTAAAAAGTTGAATGCATAGAACGACGGCTTAGATATTCCCTCTCTTGACAGAAGTCCCGTGTCGCCGATTAAAATTTTATCGGTATCGTAGAAATCGGAGTATATATCAAGAGCATGCCAGTACGACATAAAATCAACATTTCCGTTCATCTCGATGCAGTTCTTTAGAATGTATGCGCCCTGTTCACAGCTGTCGTTCAGAATATTTCTGTTTGAAATCGTGAAATTCCACTCATCGATATGAATCTCGCCGACATCAAATCCCGTTTCCTCGATGACCGATTTCATAAGCTGCATTTGATTGATCATATACTCTGAATCGATTGATTTTCTTCCGTAACGCTTTCCGTCCTCCTCAATCGCAATGTATTGGAACGAGCAGAACGAGAGAAAATCGGGGTGAATTTCACGCTGCTTCCAAATTGTGAAAATATCCTTGCAGACAAGAGTTTCATATCCGAGTATTAACCCCGCACCGCCGACAGAAATTTTATCGGAATACTTCTTTGCCGTGCGGTAAATCATGTCGAATCCCTTATAGTAGTCTCCGTTCGGATCTCCTATATTAAGCTTCGGATTATTCCAAAAATCAAAATACCAGCTTTCTACTTCTTCAACGCCGTATCGGTTGATGATATGCGCAAACAACTTTCCGATTACAGACGACAAGGTCTCGTAATCCAAATCCTCATTATTTTCGACTCTGACAGCTCGCTCCGGTGTGTACTGAACAAGACCAGGTTTGTTTCCGAGTTCGATATAAGGCTTCAGCTTGTTTTCAAGCAGGAAATCGAGCGCCCTGTCAAGTCTTCGGAAATTGATTTCCTTTTTATCGCTCAGGCAGTGCTCCTTGGAAAGTATATTCCAAACCGTCATGAATCAGCTTTACCTGATTCTGCACCTCTGACTGCATAAGCAGATATATGTCTCCGAGATTCACCGCCTTGCAGTAATCGGTAAATTTCTCCTTGATAATCTCGGCGTCGGCATCAATATTCTTTTCTTTTTCCGAGTGCGGATTTTCTTTTTGCTCACGGAATTTGAGATACTCGAGAATTTTCTGCTCCTCTTCCTCTTTCAGAACCGATTCGCTAGCCTCTTCGTCGTTCTTTCCCTGAAGCATGGAGCGGTATTCGCTCGGTGACTGATGGAACATATCACGAAAAGCCTTGGTGAACGCCGCCGAGGTCGGGTAGCCGTTGTCATAAGCAATGCGGGTTAGCGTCTTGTCGGAATACATCAACTCATCGACCGCATGGAAAAGACGGATATTATTGAGATACTCGACAAATGTCATGCCCAAATGCTTCTTTATATAACGGGACAAATAGGTATTTGAAAGGTAGAGCTTTTCTGCAAGGTCATTCAAGCTTACCTGACTCTGATAATTGGACTGAATGTAATTTTGTATTTCACGCAGTCTTATTCTGTCCTGTGAGTTCTCAGTATTTATCCTTGCGTCGTCTGTTTTTACCATGAAGTTGCTCGTAAGAACATATACCGTCTCAAAGTAGAGCGCATTGAGATAGAGCGCGCTTTTTTCGTCCTTCTCAAAATATCTAGTGAGAATGCGGTCGAGTAATTTTCTTAACTCGCCGTATGCATTGTTCTTGTCAGCAACGGTATTGCACCAGAAGAGAAGCTGCATCGAACCCATGTATTCGGTAAGAACATGATAATCTATCTCAAATCTTGCACCAAGCACACCGTTTGTTCCCGTCAATGTATGACTTTTGTTTGCATTGATGAGCACCATGTCTCCGCCGCTCAAATTGTAGGTTTTATCATCAATCTTCATCTCCATGTTTCCCTTAAGGATATAAATCAACTCGGGATTAAGATGATAATGTGTAGATGATTCCATGTTTGTAATAAAACTGAAATGCATCAAGCTTCTGATTGTCTCCATTCATCACACCTCGTTTTTCAAAAGCCACTCACACATACAAATGTGTATATCATGCATCAATATCAATGTCACTATTATATCACATAGTGACGAAAAATACACTAAACAAAGTAAAAATTCTGTACCTATTTAAGACAACACAACAGAAAAAAGACAGATGCCGTCGAGTATCTGTCTTTTTCCTGTGTATTGAGTTAAATATCTAAAGGTGTGAGCTGTTGTTGGTAATTATCTTTTCTTGAATTTTCCGACCTTTGTCAGTCTGTTCGGAAGCTTGGGTGCTTTGCCCGTCGTGCGGACGATAGCGTCCTCATCACAAGCGTCTATGCACTTGCCGCATCTTGTGCAGTCAAAATCGTCAATCATATGAATGTACTTTGATTTTCCCTCGATGCAGTCCTTGGGACAAACGTCTATGCATTCTCCGCATCCGCTACAAAGCGTGGGATCGATATAAATCAAAACGAAAGATGAGCATGCGCCAGCAGGACAATTTTTCTTCTTGATGTGCTCGTCATATTCCTTCGTGAACAGTTCTGTCGCACTCAAAGCGGCTTTAGCCGAAAGCTGTCCCATGGAGCAAGGAGTGGAGAAGCACATAGCGTCGCCGATTTCCTTTGTAAGGCTCAAGAACTCCGCTTTTCCTCTGCCCTCTGTGATTTCCTTTTGCATATGCTCAAGCTGAATCAGACCTTCACGGCAGAAAACGCATTTTCCGCAGCTTGTTTTTCTTGATTCGAGAAGCTTGTTTCGGCAATCCTGAACTATACAGTCTTTGCTTGTAAGCACCTTCAGAACTCCGTCGGTGATGTTGTCGACAGTCAGTTCTGCGTCCTCGGGCAAATGATACTCATATCCGAAGTACAAAGCCTTGACGTCATCGCCTGATACAAGCTCCGCTATCTTTTTATCGGCAGAAACCTTCTGAAGTTCACCGCCGTTGACGGATACATAAACACCGTCCTCATAGCAGTCGTCAAACAAATCGGCAAGATTCTTTGCTGTTACGATATGAATTAAAGCACATCCCTTTGAAGCTCTTACATTTACAATGCCGCTTACAAGCTCGACGCCGTATTTCTCGGCAGTATCTTTAAGGCTTTCCAAAAGCTCTGTTTCGTTCTCGGGAATGTGCAGAGATTTTTTCTCTGTCTCCAATGCATAGGCGGCAACAGAAATACCCTCCATTACCTTTTCGGGTTCTTTCCTTAATACCTCAAGCAAAGCGTGGTCGGTGTCGGCATTGTTAAGTGCCGCCACAACACCGAGCTCTTTACTCTCACTCTCGCTCTCAAGCTTTGCCGAATTAAGACAATCTGCAAGAGATTTTGCGAACAAGCCGTATTCTTTAATTTCAGATTCGCTTATTTTTTCGAAGACATCACGGCTGGTCATTACTTTTGCGTTTTCAAATGCACTCATATTATTCAGCCTCCTTGACTTCTACAAAATCGCCCCAAAGACTCGGTCTTGATATCTCAAGGCGCAAATCGCACTGCAGACATCTTCCTGCTTCTGCGCAAATATCCGCATCGCAGATTCCGTGGTCGAAAAGTCTGAAGTTGTCACTTCTGCTTTCGGGTGAATCCACCTGAGTGTGCTTTCTCGTCTGATAGCCGAAGCCCGGGCACTGTCCGATATAAGGATTTTTATTCTGCTCAGGCGCAAGAACCTCTGAAATATCTCCGTCTCCGCCTAAGTATTTGTCAATCTGAGAAGCGGCTTCTCTTCCCGATTCAATAGCCATGATAACGGATTTTGTTCCGTAAATTGCGTCGCCTGCGGCAAAGATTCCCTCAACGGAGGTTGCCTTGTCGTTTTCAATATTATTTACGGCAATGCTGTTTGCACGTCCGAGCTCAAGACCTGCATCAGCTGTGATGTCGGGTCTTTGACCGACCGCAAAGATAACGGTATCTGCATCAATGTGGTGAAGTGAGCCCTCTTCCTTTTCGATGATTGCACGGCGGTTCTCGTCAAAGGTGAAGGACTTAACATTCATAAAATCAACGCCCGTAACGTGATCCGTACCAGTGATTCTCTCGAATGTCTGAGCAGGATGAACGAAAATTCCTTCCTCCTCAGCCTGTTCGATTTCCTCATCGCTTGCAGTCATTACCTTTCTTGCCTCAAGACAAGCGAGGTGAATTTCCTCTGCTCCAAGACGCTTTGCACTTCTTGCGCAGTCAAAAGCAACGTTACCGCCGCCGAGAACTATGACGCGCTTTCCCATGCCTGTCTCTTTACCCATGCTGCAGTTGCGAAGGAAATCGGCATTGAGAATAACTCCGTCAAGCTCGCTTCCCTCCATTGGAAGTCTGACTCCCTTGTGTCCGCCGATTGTCATGAGAACAGCATCAAACTCATCAAGAAGCTCCACCGGTTTTTCGACCTTTGTGTTGACCTCAATCTTAACGCCCTGATCCTCGATTACCTTTGCCTCCTCGGCGATGATGTCTCTCGGAAGACGGTAAGCCGGAATTCCGTATGCCATCATTCCGCCGACAGTCGGAAGAGCCTCCTTCAATGTGACATCATGTCCCTGTTTTCTGAGGTAATATGCTGCGGTGAGACCTGCGGGACCCGCTCCGACAACGCACACCTTCTTTCCTGTATCGGGAAGCTGTTTTCCTTTTCCCTTCCAGTAAAGACCCGTGTCATGCTCAGCGGCATAACGCTTAATGTCACGGATTGCCATAGGCTCGCTTACTTCTTTTCTCTTGCACTGCAATTCGCAAACGTGACTGCAGATATAGCCGAGAGCCTTAGGGAACGGAACTTTCTCACGGATTACGGCTGCCGCCTCATCGTACTCGCCGTTCTTCACGTGTCTTATGTAACGGGGAATGTCTGTGTGTGCGGGACAAGCGTGGCGGCACGGCACAACAGCATCCTCCTTTTTCACCTCGGAATTCATGAGCATGTCACGGATAGTACCCGTAGGACAAACCTCTACACAAGCCTGACAGAAGCGGCAATTTGCATCCTTGAGAAGCATATTGTGAACTGTTCCGACATATGTCTCCATTTCCTTTTTCTGATACTGAAGCACCTTGACGCCTCTGAGCTCATTACATGCACGAACGCATCTGCCGCAAAGAACACAGCGGTTCATATCGTGAATGATAAGCGGATTTTCTTCATTCTGCTTGAAGCCCTTTGCACGCATCTTAAGGCGTCCTGTCTTTGGACCGATATACTGAATAAGCATCTGCAATTCACAGTTGCCGTATTTCGGACAAGTCGAACAGTCCTCGGGGTGTCCCGCAAGAAGAAGCTCCAGAGCAAGCATACGAAGCTGCTCGAGTTTTTCGCTCTTTGTCGTGATGTTCATGCCATCCTTTGCCTTAAGCGTACAGGAGGTAGTCACACCATCCTGACCCTCAACCTCGACAACGCACATGCGGCATGAGCCGAGTGGATTCAAGTCCTTGTGATGACACAGATGTGGGATATAAATGCCTGCGTCCAAGGCACATTCCAACACATTTTTACCTTCCGGGACCTCTATTTTCTTCCCATCAATTGTAATAACTGCCATAATTTCCTCTTTATTTCCGATTATGTATCCGAGCGTCCGCCAAACACACTTTCAAGACGAGGGATACATCTGTTATTTTTAATTTTTCTTTTTCTTCAAAAATACAAACGATGCGACCACTCCGAAAACCAGCATGCCGACAAAAGCAATGATGAACTGGTTTGCGGCTGTATTCTCACCCAAAACAAGCTTTGCGACATTTCCCGTGAAAAGCGGTGCGATAAGTCCGCCGATTCCGCCTATAACGGCGAAAACTCCGCTTGCCTTTGCCACAGCCTCAGGCTCAACCGAAATCGAAATCAAATAAGAACCGATTGCCATAAAGCAGCTGAGCGAAACACCGCAAAGGGCGCTCACTATAAGAACTCCCGCCATTCCCTTTACCGTCAGAACAAGTCCGTAGCCGACTGCCGCAGCCAAAATGGAAAACGGAAGAGTGAATGATTTCAGTTTTGCGGAAATCTTCGAGAAGAACATTCCCGTAAGCAATGCGAACGCCGCATTCACAGCCGTTACCATTCCCGCAAGGCTCGCATTATCGGAGATGTTATCGGCAATGTAAATTCCGATGTTAGTGCTGTATGCGTTGATAAACAATGTGTGCACAAATGACGCAAAGGAAATGACATAAACCATACGGTTCATCTTCATGCCCGTTGCCTTTTCAGCTTTAGCTACAGGTGTTTCTGTCAAAAGAAGCTGAACACCGACCATTGCGATGAACGGGAACAGATAGATAAGATAATAGTTTCTGTAGCTGATTCCTGCGAGCACACCGCCAAGCATGCTTCCTGCCATTGTTCCGATTCCCATACCGACGACATGAAGTCCCATGTAAGCGGCTCTGTCCTCCTCGGGAATCATCTCTGCGGCGATTGCCGTGTTCATCGGGCTTGTGATACCGAAACCGAATCCGATGAGAACTCTTGAGATAACCAAAACCACAAAGCTCTCGGAGAAAAACGGAAGAACACCGCAAACACCGATAATCGTAAGACCGATTAAAGCTATCTTTTTCTTGGTTAGCTTTGTCGTAAGCCAGCCTATCATCAATGAGCCGACCATCAAAAGAAGATACGGAATAGTCTGCAAAAGCTGAATGGCTGATGTTCCGTAACCCTGATACTTAGTGTTTATAACCGCGAGTACCGGAGAAATTCCGACTATATTTAATCCAAATGCAAACGCAGTAAGAAAAATGCTTACCGCTACCTTTTTATTCTTTAACATGGCTGAAGTACATCCCAGTGCTCTGCGAGTTTTCCGTCCTCAAGGCGATAGATGTCAACTACTCGGCATCTTGTGTTACCGTTCGGATCTACATTTTTGAGGTAAACCGCAACCATATCGTTCTCGGCAATCATCATCTTGATGTTAAGACAGAAGGTAGGGTCACTGACGAACTTATCCGCAAAGGCTGTTTTCAAGCCCTCTCTTCCCTGCTCAACGCCGGGATTATGCTGGATATAATCTTCTCTTACATATTTATCAGCCGATTCTACAATGTGATCATTGAAAAATTCCTGATAGAACTTCTGAATAACTTCTTTATTTCTCTGTTCCATTTTTTATTCT
>CAVKLS010000076.1:0-7158 GCA_963657025.1 bacterium
TGATTAACTTGAAAATCTTTTTTGAAAAGAGGGATATTTTTGAAAAGAAAGTCATTTCGTGACTTTATGAACACAACGATTGCGGGGGCAAGCTCTATTTTAATCGCAGTCTTTCTTTATTTTCTGCTTTTGCGCATGAGCTCGGTTGTCTCGGCAATCACATGGCTTTGGAAGGGCGTCGAAACCTTCTTCATAGGAGGAGTTCTTGCTTATCTTCTGAAAGGTCCGTGTAATTTTCTGGACGAACAGCTTGAGAAGGTAATACCGAAAAAGCACAAGAAAATAATAACGCCCCTGAGCGTTGTTATAGTTATGATACTCACGCTTCTTATCATCTACGGACTGTTTGCTTCGGTTCTTCCGCAGACGATAGAAAGCATTGCGACCATCGTCAATTCGATACCGAGCTCGGTGACAAGGCTGACCAAGTGGATAAACAATCTGAATATAGCCGACCCGACTATTCAGAAGTATCTGACTCAGACTATCACGGCGATATCTCAGTCACTTGACGGTTGGTTCTCGAACGACATCATGACCTACTTCTCCAATCTCGTGGGTGGCCTGAGCAGTACGGTCAACTCGATTCTGTCGCTTCTTAAGAACGTTTTCATAGGTCTTATCGTCTGCGTTTATATTCTTCTTGAGAGGAAAAAATTCAGCAGACAGGGAAAAGCGGTTCTCAATGCGGTTTTCTCTCCGAGAGTTTCGGATAAGATTATGGACGAGCTTAAGTTTATCGATAATATATTTGTCGGATTCTTCGGCGGAAAGATTATCGACTCGGCTATCATCGGAGTTATCACCTATATTTTCTGTCTGATTTTGTCGTTTACCAACGGACTTCAGAACAGCCTGTTAATCGCGCTTATCATCGGAATTACGAATATAATTCCTTATTTCGGTCCGTTCATCGGCGCTGTTCCGACAGCTTTGATGGTTCTGATGGATTCAAAAACGAACTGCATCATTTTTGTTATTTTCATCATCATTCTTCAGCAGATAGACGGAAACATCCTCGGCCCGAGAATTCTTTCTCAGAGCGTGGGAATCAGCGGCTTCTGGGTACTTTTCTCGATTATGCTTTTCTCCTACATTTTTGGCTTCATCGGCTTCCTTATCGGAGTTCCGATTTTTGCCGTCATCTACGATTTGGTCAAGAGATTTGTCGTGAGAGGTCTTGAAAATCACGGAAGAAGCTATATTTTGACAGGAGAACAGCCACCGAGCGAAACCGCACCGCCGCCTTCGGGCGATTCTGCTGATACGGCTGAAGCAGTCGAAGAAATCAAGACGATAGAAATAGTCGACACGGTTAAATCGCAGACCGAAGAAAGCCAAAACTAAACATCAAATATCAAAACATTTAACCTCACGGAATGAGCCTGAAATTACGGCTTGTTCTGTGAGGTTCTTTTTATAGGTGCAAAAATTTGCAGAAAGCCTCTGTTATATTTGTATTACGGTAATCAAAAGTCAAACAAATATCGGAGGTAAAATTTATGACAAATACATTTGCAAACAAGGAAAGCTTAAAGAAATATATTTCAGTCGTTTATGATGGAGAAAAGGAAAAATACCGATTGGAGCAGGTGATTAACACCACAAATAAAGAAATAGATTATCTCAAAAGACTGCCCGTGTTACCTAAGCCGACTAAGGGAAAGCTTGAGGAAATCAAGGACTTTGTAATCGCGGCAAGGGTTATCGGTATTGCGATGGTAGTCTATGAATTTTTCGCGGGAATGATGCACCAGCCGTTTTTGATGATACTTGCCATGTATGCGGCGGGAATTTGGCTTATTCATTGGTCGATAAAGGCGGCGGACCACAATGCTTCTGCCGAAAAAAAGAATAAATTTGTGAATGAACAGTACGAAAGAGAACTTTTAGCTTACAACAAGAATGTGAAGGAAGCAGCCGCAAGAAAGCAGCTCATAGACGCCCTTAGCGAAAAGCTCGGCAAGACGCAGAGCATACTTGCAGGAGTGAACAGAGAGCTGAAAAAAGCATACAGCTATGGTGTTGTTTACCCAAGCTACAGAAATTTGGTTGCGATTAGCTCCTTTTACGATTATCTTTATTCGGGCAGATGCGATACTCTTGAGGGGCACGAGGGCGCATACAATATCTACGGAAACGAATCGAGACTCGATAAAATCATCACGAGACTTGACGATATAAAGTATAAGCTCGACAGCATAAGATACAATCAGCATGCCCTTTACAGTGCAATGGAAGGAACACAGTCGCTTATCGGAAATCTTGAGTCTTCACTTGCAAATGCCACGGCTCAGCTTGCGAAAATCTCTCAGGAATCAAGCATTACCAACAGCAGACTGAATAACTTGGCTTGCAACATCGAACTTATGCGTTTCAACACCGAGGAGACAAGAAAAGAGACAGAACTTCGAAACCGTGTGGACGGTATCAGCCGCAGTTATTATATATGATACAAATATGACACAAAATGTATACGGAGAAAATATGCGTATTGAAAAAAGGGACGGCGGAGTTTATTATATTTGTATAATACCTATCGTGCTTTTTGACGCATCGGATGCGGCTGTTCACAATCTCAGATGGTATGCCGAGTTTGTTGGCAGACGGCTTGATAAATCGAGGTTCTCGATTTGCCTGACGCACAGGGCATGTGTTCTGAGGGTCAGGCTCACGGACAGTGAATATGGCGACGCCGACAGAAGAAACCTGATTATCAGATTTGTCGAGGAGTGGGTTTTGTCGGTAAAGTCCGATTTTGAGGCTCTTGCAAGGGGTGAAATTACCGATAAGCTGAAGAAAAGCTATCTTGAAGAAAACAAGGCGATAGTCACGGAGTGGAATAAGCATGGGAAGACGGATAAAACGGGTTGTGTTTGATGAATTTATCATGGGACTTACGGGGAAGGACGCACTCAGTTCTCTTGATAAAATAGCAGAAATTCAAAGCGGCATACTGAAAAATATAGCCGAGGGAAGTTTTTTCGACGTGAAGAAGGTCGAAAGCGAGCTTCAGAAATATCCGCTTCGTTACCGCATTATTTACAAGGGATTTTTTGACGGCGCAGACCTCGATACGCTTAACAAAAGCCTTGAGGAAAAGGGCGAAAGAAGACTTTACTCAAGAGATTTTATCGAAGCCACTCTTATCTGGGCATTCAAAAACAGGCTATCCTTTGAAGAGTGGAAAAAGCTTATAGAAAAGCTTAAATCACTTGAAAGCACGGGTTTGTATGATGAGCTTTTGATAAACGGTACGAACGGCTCGTACTCTGCTTTTCCGCTCGAGAGAATAAAGGACTATGTCAAAAGAGCGTCGTTTACAGTCGGTGAAACAGAATATACAATCGCAAGGACAAAAACTGCCGAGCAGTCTCTTCTCACGCTTGATACCGACAAGGAATTTGTCTTATACATAAGCGAGAATATAAGAAATTTCTGTGAGGGCAGAGAAAAAGCGAGATATTATATCTGTAAGTACCTTTGTCTTTATTTATCCACCCAGATTGATTACTATATGCTTGACGGAATATCAAGAACCGCCAAGAGAAATATCTATCTTGATTTGCCGCTGAGTAATATTTCCGAGATGGACCCCAACCGTCACGCAAGACTTACTAAAGAAGAAGTTGAAGCCTGCCTTTTTAAAGCCAAGCTAAGCTCCAATAAGCTTTTTGAGTCGGTAAACCGATTTTATTGCTATGTGCTTTTGTCGGAGTCTGACGCCGAAAACCCAAACTGGGAGGAATACAGCATGGTCTCAAAGCTTCTTCGGGGAGACGGTATCTCGAGAAATATGCTTTTGCTGATGTTACTTTTCTTTGGCAGTAATTCTCAGATAAGCGACGAGGGAATGAGACTCGATGCTGAGCGCATGAACGATATTTTGAGGGCGTGCCGATTTGAGGAGCTTGACGAAAGCAGTGGGCAAATTGATGGAATTATAATGAAAGCCTTGAATTCTGACGACCCAAAGTCTGTTATCGAAAGGCTTATATACGAAGAAGATGAAATTGCACTTCAGGTTTGAAAAGGATGCGACAAATGGAGCTGTCACCGGGAACAAAGCTAAATAAATATAAAATAATAAGAACTCTCGGTCACGGCGGTTTTGCCTTTACCTACGAGGCAGTAAACGAGGCGATTGGACTTCGTGTCTGTATAAAGCAGCTTGATGAGTGCGGTGGTGATGAGGGAAAAGTCTTAAGCTCGTTAAGCTGTGAGAATATAGTGCGAGTGCTCGATTATTTCGAGGAGAACGGTAAAAATTATCTCGTTCTCGAATATCTGGACGGGCAGACGATAGGACAATATGTTGCCGAGAACGGAAAGATAGAATCCGATAAGCTATTTATTCTCTCGAAGCAGCTTTTGAGAGCACTGGAGCAGATGCACGGCAAGGGACTTATTCACCGAGACATTGCCCCCGACAACATTATGATTGTCTCTGAGAAAGAAGACATAGAGAATGCCAGGCTTAAGCTCTTTGATTTCGGTACGGCAAGGAGCATAGACAGGGGCAATTATACAAGTGTTCTGAAGGACGGATTTACGCCGATTGAACAGCTGGCAGGCGAGAAAAATCAAGGCGCATATACAGATATCTATGCTCTGAGTGCAACGCTTTATTATTGCCTGACGGGAAAAAAACCTGAGTCGGCTTACAGCAGACTGCTTGACGACGGCTTGAAAAAACCGTCTGAGCTTGGAATTGCCATAGACCCACGGCTCGAGAAAATTCTCATGAAAGGCCTTGCGGTGAAGTCGGAGGACAGATATCAAAGTGCGGCTGATATGCTTTATGATATCGAAGCGGTACTCCCGACAAAGGCGGAAACAGATAATTTGAGCGTAGTCGGGCATAACGGGAAAAGGACAAAAAAGCGGTGTGCTTTTGCCTGTGCGGCTCTGCTTCTTGTGTGCCTCCTGTCGGCGGTGATTTACGGGTTCGTTTCAAAAAAGCCTATGGAGTATGACGAAAAGAGTATGTATAAAATCACTCTCACTCCAACAGATGAATTTACCGTGGCTGGCTACAATGAATCGATAAAGACGCTTGAAGAAAGGCTTGAGCTATTCGCGAAAAACAGCGGCAAATATTCCCTCACGGAAAACGGCGGAACAATAACTCTCTTGCTGAACAAATCGGATTTTCCGCAAAATGAAATAAGCGACGACAATTATCAGTACAAAACGATTGAGAGTGACAGCATACCCGAATATATTCTCAGGGCTTATCTCACGAGGGCAATAACGCTTGAGCTGCGAGAGAATAGCTTTGATGAGGGCATAAAGCTTGATAGGACAAAGGATATAACGGTTACAAAAGCAAGCTGTGAATCGGGGTACAAGCTTGACGTGAGTTTCAGTGACGAGTTTTTAAACGAGAACCGAGAGAAACTCGAAAGCATGGGAAATTCCTACAGTCTGATGCAGGATGCGGAAGAATATCTGCCCATAACGCCGTATACCACCGAGCCTAAGGAGGACGGAAGCGGATTTTATATTGTGAGTGACGATGACGAGTCGCTCTCAGAGATTCTGATATATAACCTCACGCATGAGCCGCTTGAGCATAGCTTCGATTTTTGGATTGATGAGCAGACACAGTGGCAGAGCGATGAAGCTGAGTTTGGAGAAAATCAGGTGAGTAGGACAAAGCTTTCAGATGACACCGTTTCTTACACCGTTAGCGGTTATCTGACTGACGGAGAGATGCTGGACAGCTACTCAGTCATGAGAAAAAGACTCGATAATCTTGGTATTAAATATTCGCTCGGCGAAACAGACCCGTTTTCCTGTGTGAATAAACTTGGGGATGCGGTTTTATCTTCGTATATCACGGCGGCGAGTGATGACGAAAAGCTCTGTTATTCCGACATAGCCAACCTTGTATTTTTCGGCAATAATTATTATCTTTGCTCTGAAACCGGGGAATACTCGAAAGATAAAATTTCACGCTGTAATATAAGTTCAGAGGGGGACAAAATAACAGTCAGTGACTATGTTTTCGCAACATCTCTTGAAGATAGGAAAGAAAAAATATATCTGACTTACGGCGGCACTTTTAACAGTACTAAGCTTATGGAGGGAGAATATGACGGCGAAAACGAGTGCTTTGTTTTCTCGGCTTTTGCTAACGGAGAAGAGGTAAACGAAGAAAACACATGGGTTCTTTCTCTTGTTGATGTTTGTATCAATAATCAGTTTCCGACGAATTTTAGCGCATACGATGTTCAAGCCGACACCGAAAACAATTCGGAAAGTCTGAAAAACTTAGGCTTTTTTGAAGAAGAAAGTTAACGAAAAAAGCTTTGGGCATTAAGTCCAAAGCTTTTTTCTGTGCTGTACATTCTGTATGGGTTAAACCAAACCAAAGGTCTTGAGAGCGAATATTCCGATTGTCATTGTGATAACCGTCAAAAGTGAGGTTGCCATGACGAGTCCTGCGCCAAGCTCGGCGTCACCGCCCATTTGCTCGGTCATAATATAGCTGTTTGTAGCCGACGGAACTGCGTGCATAACGAAAATTGTTGCGATTGCCTCACCTCTGAATCCGAGAAGAATTGCAAGAACCGTGAATACGGTTGGGGCAAAGACTATTTTGATGAGTGTGCCAAGAATAATTCCTTTCGGCTTTTTCTTGAAGGTTTCGGGCTTGAGGTTCGCGCCGATTAAAAGAAGTGCCATAGGCGTTGCAAGCTGAGCGAGGTAGGAGAGAGTTTTGTCTATCATGCTCGGCATTTTAATCTGAAGAAGTGAGAACGGAATACCGATGACAATTGCGACAATGAGCGGATTTTTGATAATCTTGATTATCTGAGTCTTTACGGACGGCTTTTTTCCGCTTGGGTCGTAGTAGGAAAGAACGATGACCGCCAGAATCGAGTAAATCGGAATGACGAATGCGATGACAAGCACGGAGCACGGAAGAGTCGATGTTCCGAGAAGATTTGTCAAAATCGCAAGACCGACATAGGCGAAATTTCCTCTGTAAGCACCGTGGACGGTTGCGGAAATCTGGGAGCGTTCTTTGATTATGAACGGAGTGATGATCCAAGCGAGGACAAACACGGCTATTGTCGTGAGGACGACATACAGAACAAATTTTAAGTCAAAGCCGCTTTTCATATCCGAGCCGGCAACGCTTCTGAAAAG
>CAVKLS010000077.1:0-5229 GCA_963657025.1 bacterium
TATGGAAATGGAGTGTTTGTGGTTCGGAGATACGGACGGCTCGCTGTTCTCCTATGATGATATAGCTAAAACTCGTCAGATAAAGCAAGCCATATATCCCGACTATATCAGCTCTCTTATACCTAATTATAAACAGAAGATACCCCCGCTCGCGTTTAATGAGAGACGTGTTCTTTCTGCCGACGTTGCGCTGTTGGCTTCTAAGAAGCAAAACAACGACGCCGCATCTATATGGATTAACAGGGCTATACCTAATTCGGAAAATAGATACATCAGCAACCTTATATATACGGAGAACCACGAGGGGCTTCACACGAACGACCTCGCTTTGCGTATACGCAGGTTGTATGAGCAATTCCACTGTACCGATATAGCTCTCGATGTTAAGGGTCTTGGTATAGGCGTGTACGACGCTCTCGTGCGCGATATATATGACCCAGAGTACAATGTTGCCTACCCGCCGCTCAGCTGTTGTAATGATGACGTGTATGCGGCTCGTTGCACAGATAGAGAGGCTAAAAAGGTCATTTGGGCGATACAGGCTACAAGTCAGTTCAATAACGATATGTATCTTGCATTGCGTGACGGCTTTAAGCAGAATAAGATTAAGCTTCTTAGTTCTGAAAATGATTTTTACGAACTGCCAAGAGGTATTGTTCAAGCTATACTTGACGATGCTGAACTGAAGCGAAAGGTTCTGCTTCCTTATATTCATACTACGCTCTTTATCAATGAAATAATAAGCCTGAAATATACACCTACCGGCACTTTGATAAAGGTCAAAGAACAGTCCGGCATGAGAAAAGACCGAGTGTCATCAGTCGGTTACAACTATTGGGTTGTTCAGGAACTTGAGAGAAAGCTCAAGCCCAGTAACAAACCACCCGAGCGCAAGGTATTTGCGTTCAAGAAACCTATTATTAAATAAGAAAGGAGGCGCGAAGTGGCAAAAAAGAAAGAAGTAGCTCCGCCGCCCTCAGCTGAAGAGCAAAAGAAAGTTGACCTTGAGGCAGCAAAGGCGGAGTTCCATAAAGCTCTTCTATATGCACAAAAAATAGCTCAGAGGAATATAAGCAACCCTGCGTCCTCGCAACAGAGCCGAGGTCAGTCGTATTCTACCTATACAAAGGAGAATATTCTAACATGGCTTAAAACCCCGTCAACAAACGCAAAGAACCTTCGTAATGCATCGATGTATCTTTATAATGCTTCGCCGCTGTATCGTCGCCTTATTAACTATCAAGCAAATATGTGGCTATGGGATTATGTGCTTTACCCCCTTGGATATGATGAGTCCAAGATGAAAGCTAATAATCTTCAAAAACAATATATTGCTGCGGCTAAAAAATGTGAAGTTTGGAATCTGAAGAATGAGCTTTCTAAGGCTGCCGTGAGTGCGGTACGCGAGGGAATCTTCTTTGGCGTATCGTGGGAATCCGGCGATTCGTTCTTCATTCAAAAAATCAACGCAGACTATTGCACTGTTGAGGCTATCGCTGACGGTACTTATCTTTACACAGTTGATATGTCCCAGATTAAAGAGGACGAGCTTGGATTTTACCCGCCTGAGTTCACTAAGATGTGGAACGCCTATAAGGCTGATGGTGTTAAGAGACAGTTCGTTCCCGAAGAGATATCTTGGTGTCTCCCGTTCTGTACCGCAGACGGCGACCAAGGCGCGTTCATACCGCCTTATGTTGGTTGCCTCCCCGACCTGTTGGACATAGAGAACTATAAGGCGTTGCAGGAGACGGCTACTGAGCTTGCCAATTATAAGGTACTTGTTGGCAGAATCGAACTTGATAGTCAGGGAGCGCCGACGATAGATTGGAATTTGGCAATGCAGTATTATACTCACCTCTGCAATGCGCTTCCGCCACAGGTTGGTGCGGCTGTGCTTCCGTTCAAAGTTGAGGACTTCAACTTCGACCAAGACAGAGGCATAAGCACGGTTGATATCGTCACTCGTTCGGTTGAACAGTATTGGGAGAACTGCGGTTCAAACAGCGTTCTTCACGGCGGCAAAACAGATACATCGGGTGGCATGAGCCTTGCAATAACCACGGATTCTGAGCTGTTACTTGGATTTTTGGGCAACGCGCAAAGGCTTGTCAACAGACATCTTAAATATCTTAGTGGAACTATCAAGTTCCAAATACAGTTCTTGTCAACTACCATCTATAATCGCAAGGATATCGTTGGTATATATAAGGAAGCGGCTACATATGGCGTAACTCCCAGTATGTATTTTGCGGCTCTCGGCTTGACTCCTCTTATGGTGTCCGGGCTTAATCGCATTGAAAACGATATTATTGGTGTTGATAAGCTTAAACCGCTCCTGAGTTCACACACAACTTCGTCCGAAGAGATAGGGCGCCCCGCAGAGGATGAAAGTGACCTGTCTGATGAGGGCGCAAGGACACGCGATAAGCAGTAGTCCGAAGGAGAGTAACAAATGAATTATATTAAGGTAGCAGACCCCGCAGTCAGTAAGGCTCTTAGTGACGCGGGGTTTAGTTATATTCGGGAAAAAATCAACGACATCGATATAGCGATGTTTGAGGCTACACCCGAGCTGTTGGACATTGTACACAGCAAATTCAGCGATACAAAGTTCATATACAGCAATAAACTACATTTTCAAGGAAGGAGGAAACATGGAAGGAAAAGTGTCTCAAATTCACACCTTTTCAAAAATCACTCCGCTCCAAAAGCTGAATGAGAATTTTACGCTTGCGGAATGTACCGTTTGTGGGTGTGGCAAAAATCGAAACTACTCTTATATCTCTCGCGAGACTATCGAGAAAGAGATGTACGGTCTGAACTATCTTCCTATTGTCGCCCATCTTATTGAAAGAGACGACGGTACAGGTGTGTTTATTGGCGGTCATGACTATACGATAGATGAAAACTGGAATTTTAAGCCGCTGACTCAAGTGGTCGGCTGTGTCGTAAATGACAGTTTTGAGTTCCGCGAGATAGAAGAGTACGGCGAGTCAGTAACCTATCTGGTCTGTAAGTGCATCCTCTATACCGAGCACGTCCCCGAACTTATGTCGGCTATATATTCCGACGACGTATATTTTGGGGAGAGTATGGAGATAGAGGTCAAGCAGTCGAGACCGCTGGCTGAAGACTCGAATTATCAGGAAATCCTCGATTTTAGCTTCCTGAAGCTCTGCCTTCTCGGTATGTCCGACAATCCCGACGAACATACTGAACCCTGCTTTATCTCATCCAAAGTGTACAAACCTGAAGAGTTTGAGCTTGATAATAGCAACTTTGATGATGTAATGCTGAAACTTAAGGAGCAGTGCGCCGACTATTTTGCGCTGCGCGAGGAAGGAGGTAACGCTATGGAAGACAAGAAAGAGATGGAGCTTGAGCAGGAGCCTACTGTTGAAGTAGCTCCCGAAGTTGAGCCTGAAGTTTCCGCAGAAGATTCTGCTGCAATCATGGCGCAGGACATTGCTTCTGGAACTGTTGAGCTTGAAGCTTCCGAGGTCGCTGAACCTGAAAAAGAAGAGTTCTCTATGACCTATCAGCAGAAGCTCGATGCCGTGCGAGAAGCGGTTCGCTCTCTCGGCGATGATGCCCATAGCTATTGGGCGATGGACTGCGATGACAATCATGTCTATATCGAAAAGTATTCGTATGAAGACGGTAATGAAGACCATTTCAAGTGTCCGTACACTCTTGACGAGTCGAACGGTGAAGTAGCTGTCGGCGACGAGTGGGTTCATATACAGCCCCGTTGGCTTACAGACGAAGAGGTTGTGGCTCTCGACGCTATGAAGCTTGAGGTGGTTGCGCTTCGCGACTTCAAGAAAGATATTGAAGACAAAGCTCATAAGGCTGAGTGCGATGCGGTTCTTGGAGAGTTCAGCGATCTGAATAGATTTGAGTCGTTCCGTGACCTTAAGGCTAAGGCTTATGAGTTCTCCGCAGATGACCTGCGCAAGGAGTGCTTTGCTATTCGCGGACAGTATGGCTCTGCAAAGACAGTTAAGGCTGGGCTTCTGCTCAACACACAAGAGCCTACAAGTTATGTAGATGATTTCTTCAGAACATATTCTCGTAAATAATTTATTTACCCACCGTACAAGGTGGGCTTTATTTTTGTAAAAAGAAAGAGGTTAATACAATGGCATACGCAAAAGTTAGAACTGATAATCTGACTGGCACTGTGTTTGGCGGCGACCTTGTTTCCGTCAAGTATCAGCCCAGCAGCACAGATACTGCAATTGAGAACGGTAACTTTGTTAAGGTTGGCGCACTTATTTCCGGCGAGCGCGAGGTTCACACTGGTAGCACTCCCGCCGCAAATACCGCTCTGTCCGACATCGTTCTTATCGCTTCTCCCGAAGTTGATAAGTCTGTTTCCAGCAACACTCTTGGCGAGTTCGAGAATAAGGCTGGCGACATCCTTCGTGGCTACAAGCTTATCAGAGGTTACTTCTCTGTTACCGCCGAGGCTCTTGACGCTGCTGAGGCTATAGCGGTCGGCGATATTGTCGAGCTTCAGGCTGGTACTAAGGGCAAGGTTGTTAAGACTCTTACTCAGAGCTCCACTAAGGTCGGCACTGTCGAGGCTATTGAGGGCGATTGGATCGTCATCAAGATAGCTTAACCAAGAATTAAAGATTACACAGAGGTGAAAAATAATGGATAACAACATAGTTAAGGTTGCGCTTGACGCTATCAAGGGCAAGCAGTACGCACAGTATTCCGCCGCGGAGACATCCGAGACCATCCGTAACGCTCTTATTGAGCTCAACGGTGGCTCCACTAAACTTAACGCTCGCGATTTCAGACCCGGCAAGCCCGTGTTTGACCTCGTTGAGATTCTTCTTCCCGCAATAATCAATGAGGGCATCGCAAATGACCCGGTTCTTACGAGCCTGTGCGAGTATCGCAATATCGCAGACGGTGACGAGGCTAAGTTCACTACTCATGGTGAGAACGACCTTATCGTCGCTGATGCAGCGGCTGGTATTCAGGGCGTTCGTCGTCAGAGAATCCCCGAGGGCGAGGCTGTCACTATTAAGACTACAGCTAAGGCTGTTCGCGTTTATGAGGATCTGAATAGACTTCTCTCCGGTCGCGTTGACTTCAATGAGTTTGTCGATATGGTTGGTAAGGCTTTCACAAATCAGATAGCTCTCGACGCTCTGGCTTGCCTCAACAATATCTCTGCTTCGACCGCTGGTCTTAGCGACAAGTATGTTA
>CAVKLS010000077.1:5239-7071 GCA_963657025.1 bacterium
TGTTAAGAGCGGTTCGTTTACTACCGCTAACATGGACGAGATTATCGATCATGTCGAGGCGGCTTCGGGCACATCTGCAAAGATTTGCGGCACAAGAGGCGCTCTCAAGAAGGTCGCTGATGCTGTTGTCTCTGACGACGCTAAGAACGACATCTACAACTTCGGTTATTATGGCAAGTATTCGGGCACTCCGATGCTTCGCATGAAACAGGCTCACAAGCCCGGTACTGATGTCTTCGCTCTGTCGAACACCAAGGTGTTTGTTATAGCTGGCGACGACAAGCCGATTAAGATTGTCAACGAGGGTTCTGGCATTATGAATGTCAAAGAGGCTACTGATAACGCAGACCTCACTCAGGAGTATGTATACATCCAGCCCGTCGGCGTTGGTCTTGTTCTTAACAGCAAGATTGGCGTTTATGACATCAACGCTTAATCAAAATTAAACTTTTGGGGAGAGTCCGCGCGGCTCTCCCCTTTCTAAGAATAAAAGGAGTGTAAAAGATAATAATGGCACAGCAGAATAAAACAACTACAGGCGCTAAGAAGGGAGCTACTAAGGCTAAGACAACTAATGCAGAAAATCAGACGAAAGCAAATGAGACGATTGAAACTGCTCCCGTTGCGCCCAAGAGACCCTCAAGAATAGAGGATTCTACCCTCGTATATGTAAAATCAAACACTTTTGGTGGTCTTACCTTTGTGGATAAAAGAAGTGGTGAAACCATCGATTGGGAGTTCTGTGGCGACATACAGCCTGTCTCGATGAGTCTGCTTCGCTCGATAAAGGCGTCGGCAGCAGTATTCTTCACCGAGAATAAGATACTTGTCGATTCGGTTGACGACGGCGAGCATACGCCCGAGGATGTGTACAACGCTCTTGCAGTCGGCAGATATTACAAGGACATTATCGATCCCGATGATTTCCAAAAGGTTTGCGGTTGGAGTGTAAAGGATATCGAGACAAAGGTTCCGCTTCTTACTACTACGGCAAGAGAAAATCTTGTTGTCGCTCTTAACACATTTATCGAGGATGGAACTCTTGACTCTCTCAAGAAGATTAGAGCTTTCGAGGAGGCTCTCGGTTGTAATCTGATGAAGTCCGAGAGGTGATTTAATGGCAACACCGTTTTCGGAGATTTACGAACGAGCTGTTCTGAAGTTCTCTGATTATGATTTCTTGAAGCTATCGGAATCCGAGCGCGAGTATATACTTGAAAAATATCTCATGAGCGCCCAAGCGGACTTCGAGAAGATGTGTCGCATAGACCTTTCTCAGATAGATACTGACTATAAAGAATATAAGGTTGACTTGGATAACGAAGTAATCGAAATTCTTGCCCTCGGTATCGCATACTACTGGGTTAGTTCTAAGGTTCTGGATAGCACAAACTTAAGTAACTCCTTGTCTGTCAAGGATTATTCGTTCTTCTCCCCTGCTAACCTCTTAAGAGAGATGACGGAGTTTAGAAACTCCCTTTATAAGGAATATCGCCGTAAAATGACTGAGTATACCTATTATGCTGGTAATATCGCCTCACTGAAAGCGTAGGTGATTATTATAAAGCTTAAGACATTTATCAATCGTTTTACGGGACACGTTTATAAGATTGTTCCTTTAAAAGAATATGACGCACTTGGCGTAGGAGAAGATATACATTTATCGGAATACATAGATAGCGTCACCATCGAAGCCACGGGAGCTTTGACAACCTTTGATAAGCTCACAGATAATATGGACTTTATTACCGTTGTGAATATTTTAAATTATCTCAACGAGAATGAGGTTTCGGAAGAGGTCTGCAAGCGCGAGGTATTTAAGGCTTTAGGTC
>CAVKLS010000078.1:0-7059 GCA_963657025.1 bacterium
CCCGAATCTTCCTACACAAAAAAGCAGAACACGCCGAATGCGGCGTTTTCAGACGGCGTGAGTGAGAAAATAAAGTCCGACATAAGACCTGCCGCAAAGCCGACTTCAAAGAGCGGTTTTACGGGCTCAAGTCTTATCGATAAAATAAGGGCTGAGTCGTTTTCGAGCATGAACGCCGACGAATTGTCCGATGATGAGATTTGTGCAGAGGACTTAAAGCAGACGGACGAGAGAACAGAGTCGCTTGTCAGTGGGAATTTCGCTCCCGTACAAGAGGAAAAGAGCGAAAAGCCGCAGATTAAAGAGGAAATATACAAAGAGGAAAGACCGAGAGAGCAAATCAAGCTTGAGGTGAATTTGCCGACGGAAGAGACAGAACCCGAAATCGGCATAGACGAGATAGCTGAAGCGGAAAAAATCCGTGAGGAAGCACCTAAAACAGAAGGGGCGTTTCCGACTGCCGTTCCGGGGGCAAGGGGAATAAGCTCGAGGTTTGTGGGAGAGGTTTTCTCCACATATATCATTCTCCAGCTTGACGATGAAAGAATGATGTTTATTGACAAGCATGCGGCTCACGAGAGGATACTTTACGAGAAGCTCAAAAAAACCGACGACGGAAAAAACGCTCAGGTTTTACTCGCTCCCGTTCCGCTCGTTCTCGAAAAGGACGATTACAATGCCGTTCTCGAGAACCTCGATAAATTCTCCGAGGTCGGCTTTGAGATAGACGATTTCGGTGACGGCACGGTGCTTATAAGAACCGCCCCCATGCTGCTTGACGGCCGTGACGCAGCCGATGCGGTAACGGAGATTGCGGCTTATCTTACGTCAAACAAAAACACCATGTCCACGGAATACATGGACTGGCTTTACCATAACATTGCCTGTCGTGCGGCGGTCAAGGCAGGCAATAAGAACAGCGACGCCGAGCTCATCGAAATAGCAAAGCTTCTCGAGGAAAATCCCGAGATTCGCTATTGTCCGCACGGCAGACCTGTCTATCTTGTCATAAGAAAAAGAGATCTCGAGAGAGAATTCGGAAGGATACAGTAATGAGCAAAAAACCACTTTTGGCGGTGGTCGGGCCGACAGCCTCGGGAAAGACGGGGCTTGCGATTCACCTTGCGGAGAAATTCGGCGGAGAAATAGTTTCGTGCGATTCCATGCAGATTTATAAGGGAATGCCAATCGGAACGGCTCAGCCGACAGAGAATGAGCTCAAAAGAGTGCCGCACCATCTGATAGCGTGCAAAAATCCAAGCGAGCCTTACAGCGTTTCGGATTATGTCACAGAGGCGGCAGAAATTATAGAAGAAATATATTCAAGAGGAAAATTGCCCGTTCTTTGCGGAGGAACGGGACTTTACGCAAGAAGTCTCATCTACGGCATAAGCTTCAACGAGAACTCGAGAGACGACAAGCTGCGTGAAAGCCTAACAAAAAGGCTTGAAGAAGAGGGCGAAGATAAGCTTTATTCGTTGCTTTCGTAGCTTGACCCGAAGGCGGCGGAAAGTATTGAGATAAAAAATCACAAGAGGCTGATAAGAGCACTCGAGTATTGCCTTGTGACCAATGAGAAATTCTCAGAACAGTGCCTTGACCCTGTGCCGAGGTATGATTTTCTTATGCTTGGAATCAACTTCCGTGACCGTGAGAAGCTTTACGAGAGAATTAACTTAAGGGTTGACCTTATGATGAAAGACGGTCTTGTAGACGAGGCGAAAAAGTATTATCATATTGACGGTAAGGGTACAAGCGCACAGGCGATAGGCTACAAGGAGCTTTTTCCTTGTTTTGACGGAAGGCTTACCCTTGGGGAGGCGGCAGAGAATATCAAGCTTGCCACCCGTCACTATGCAAAAAGACAGCTCACGTGGTTTCGCAAAGAGAGAAGCATAAGCTGGATTTATCCCGATGATTATTCCGACACAGCCGAATTTCTGACGGCGGCGGAAGAAACAGTGAAAAAGGCAAATTTATTCTGATTATGAGCAATAAACTTAACAAAATCGTTGTCGGTATTTTTGCAGGACTTATGGCGTTTATGATTTTATCGTACATCGCAAACGCCGTTTACAGGGCAAAAACCGAAATAGTTACAACGGAACAGGCTACATACACGACAATCAGCGATACCGTTCAGGTTGATTCGTGGGTCATAAGAAACGAGGAGACGATTGATTATTCCTCGGGCGGCGTTCTCAGCTACCAGATTGATGACGGCGGACGTGTCGAGAAGAACGGCGTCATAGCAAATGTATATAATTCGGAGTCTGACGCAACGGCTCAGACACGTGCGGCTAAGCTTCAGACGGAGATTGATTCATTGAAATCGCTCGAAGCAAGCTCCGAGGTAAGCTCCAACACCTCCGATACGATAGGAAATCAGATTACCGAGGTTCTCGCAAGCGTTGTCTCCGATTCGAACAGCGGTACATTCAGCGCAGAGAGCTCCTCTCGCTCGAGACTTCAGTATCTTTTGAGCGAAAAGCAAATCATCATGGGCAACGAAACCAACGATGATTACAGTGCGAAAATTTCTTCTCTCGAAAGCGAGATGAACACCGTTCTTGCGGGCGCATCGTCGGCAATCGGAACGCTCACCTCTCCGAGCGCGGGATATTTCGTATCGTCAACGGACGGTTACGAGGACGCTTTCGATATCGATAACATCGAGTGGACTACCGTAAGCCAGTTTGACTCCTTCTCGAATATTCAGCCCTCAGTCACAGAGCACAGCGGAAAGGTCTGCACGGATTTCAAGTGGTACGTGCTTGCCGAGATTGAAGAGGCGGACAAGGTAAAAATCACTGAGTCTGATGATTTATATGTCGAATTTCCGTCCTCGGGTGCGGAGAAAATTCCGGCAACCATGGTGGCTTGCAACACGGACGCCGCTTCAGGCAAATCCGTTCTGGTGCTCGAGTGCTCGTATATGAACGCAGAGCTTGCCACCTTAAGACACGAGACGGCGGTCATCACGGTCGGCACGTATTCGGGCGTGCTTGTCAGCGAAAAGGCAATTCACTTCGAGACGGTCACGACAACAGAGACGGACGAGAACGGAAACGAGACAGAGGTCGAGCACAAGAATGTGCGCGGCGTTTATGTGAAGTCGGGCGACATGCTCACATTCGTTCAGGTCTTTACGGACACCACAATCAACGGCTATGCCGTTTGCAAAACAGAGCTTAGCGACGATGAAAAATCTCAGCTTTACACGAGCAAGACGATAAGGCTTTATGACGAGGTTGTAATAGGAGGAAATAATCTATATGACGGAAAAATCGTATCCTGAGTTATTCTCACAGGTTGAAGAAAATTATAAGGTAATATGCGAGAACATCGCAAACGCTGCTGAAAAAAGCGGAAGAACAAGGGACGATATCACTTTTCTTGCCGCAACAAAGACGGTGGACACCGAGGTTATCAATCACGCAATTTCACTGGGTCTTGACCACATAGGCGAGAACCGTGTGCAGGAGCTTCTCGATAAATACGAGAGATACAATCTCACAAACTGCGATTTGCAGTTCATCGGAAGACTTCAGACAAACAAGGTGAAGTATATTATAGATAAGGTAAGTCAGATTCAGTCCTGCGACAAAATCTCACAGATTGCAGAAATATCCAAGCAGGCTGAAAAGCACGGCAAAATCATGAATGTTCTCGTCGAGGTTAACGTCGGCAGAGAGGAAAACAAGGGCGGAGTAGACCCGGACGCACTTTATGAGTTTATCGACGAAGCAAGAGCTTTCGGCGGTATTCACGTCAACGGTTTGATGGCAATTCCTCCGATTTGCGATGACGACAAGCAATTAATGAAATATTTTTCCGAAATGAATCAATTCTTTGTTGACATAAAGGCTAAAAATATGGATAATGTTAATATGTTATGTCTTTCAATGGGTATGTCGTCAGACTATGCCCTCGCTATCGAGTGCGGAGCGACTATGGTAAGAGTCGGTTCCTCGCTTTTCGGTAAGAGAATTTATAAATAATTGAGTATATAGGAGAATTATTATGCCAGGATTTGTAGATAAGATTTCAAAAATGTGGAATCCCCCGGATGACGATTACGAAGAGAACTACGATTACGAGGATGAGGATTACGAGGACGAGGAGGAAGAGGAGGAGGATAACTATTCCTCTTCAAGCAGAAGTTCGGCACCGTCGTTCTTCCACCGTTCCTCTTCATCGGCTTCTTCTGCTTCATCGGCGGCATCAAGCTCTTCCTCAAATAATGTTGTAAACTTCAGCTCACGCACTTCAAGCCAGCTTCAGGTAGTTGTCTTCAAGCCGACAACATACACGGACGACGCTAAGGCAATAGCAGACGCTATTCTTTCCAACTGTGCCGTAGTGATTAACCTCGAGCGTGCAAGCGCTGACGATTACCTCAAGATTCTTCTTTTCATCAACGGCGTGACTTACGCAAAGAACGCCGAGATCAAGATGATTGCAACAAAAACATATATCATCACTCCTCACAGCGTAGAGCTTTCGGGTGATGTTCTTCTCGACGGCCTCGAGCAGAGCGGAGTAAGCTTCTAAAACATGATAGATGATATTCTTGCGGCGAGAATTGACGACGCCGTGAGGCTCTCGAAAAGAAGTCCGCACTTTGTCGGATTTTTGGACCCTGCCGAAAGATTGGACGCCGAGGGCTATCTGGTCGGCAAGAAAGCGGAGTATCTCACGTGGGGAGGCTATCCCGACGCCGAGAGATGCTTTATCGGCGTCTTTCCCGATTACCTTGACCCAAGCGAGGATTTGTTTCCGCTTGTCGCCGTGTCGGTGAAGTTTGACAAGCGTTTCACGCTTGACCACAGAGATTTTCTCGGCTCGTTCATGGCTCAGGGAATAACCCGTTCTTCTGTCGGAGATATTCTGATTGAAGAGGGCAGAGCGGTTGTCTTTGTCCGTGAGGAGCTCGGAAATTATTTTCTCGACAATATCTTCAAGATAGGTAAGGTGGGAGTTTCGCTTTCACTCGGTCTTGACGGCGAATTGCCCGTCAGTCACAATTTTGAGGAAAAGACAGTCATTGTCGCATCCGAAAGGCTTGACTGCGTTGTGGCAGCGCTTTGCGGTTTGTCGAGAGAAAAATCAGCCGCCGCCATAAAGGGCGGCTATGTCCGTTTGAATTACCGTGAATGTATGTCGGTTTCGCAACAGGTTACAGAGGGTTCGACAATCTCGGTAAGGGGAAAGGGCAAGTACATAGTAGACACAGCTTGCAACAGAACAAAAAAGGGAAGACTTGTTCTGAATGTGAGAAAGTATAAATAAGGAGGCAGTTTTTCATGCTGACATTAAAGCAGATTAGCGAGATTAGTTTCAGAAAATCCAATTTTTCGGGTTATAAGCCTGAGGACGTTGATGATTTCATAGATGAGGTTACCGAGTCGTTCACCGCACTCTTAAAGGAGAACCAGACCGCTAAGGCTAAGATTGCCGAACTCACCGAGAAAAATACCGAGTACAAGGAGAAAATGATTCTTCTCGCTCAGAAGGTTGAGCAGTACAAGAAGGACGAGGAGGGCATTAAGGACGCTCTCTTGACAGCTCAGAAGCTCGGAAACCAGTCCGTCAAGGAGGCTAAGAAGAAGGGCGACGCCATTCTTGCCGACGCCAACAAGAAGGCTGACGTTATCCTGAACGACGCTACCAATAAGCAGAAGCAGATGGTAGTCGATTACGAGAGCCAGATTGAGACTAAGAAAAAGGAGCTCGAGTCCCTCAAGGCACTCGTCACCGATTTCAGAACCAATCTCTTCTCACTTTACAGAGATCACCTCAAGCAGATTGAAAATCTCCCCGACTACACCGAGGAGCTCAAGAATAAAAAGCCTGAGAATACGAAGCCTGTCGCAAAGCAGGAGCCTGCCGCTGCAGCTGTCGAGGCTAAGCCCGCACCGACACAGCCCGTTAAGGAAGAGGCAATTCCGCTTCCGGATGAGGATGACGTTAAGCTTTATTCGGCAAACAGCGTTCCCGATGACACTTTGAGTGATTTCGGAAACACAGGCGAGATAAGCTTTGATGACTCCGACGCACCGGAGCCGACATTTGATTCTGTCGACGGAATCAATCTCAACGCTTATTCCGATATTCCCGAATCCCTGAGAAAAGAGAAGGAGTCTCTTTACAGCACTCTCGAGTTCGGCGACGGAATTCACCTTTAATTAATTAAAAATCAAAAGAAAAGCAAACTCTCGGGTTTGCTTTTTTCATTAAGGAGTTATATTTTGCTGCTATATCTAATCGTGATTGCCGCCCTTATGGCTGTAGATCAAATAATAAAGTTAATCGTGGTGAGCTCACTCAAGCCAATCGGAACATTCGTGCTTATTCCGCATTTCCTCGAGTTCACATATTCGGAAAATTCGGGCGCCGCATTCGGTATGCTTCAAAACAACAGCATTTTCTTTGCCGCTGTAACGGTCTTGATTTCAGCCGTGATTTTCGGCTTTCTCGTGAAATACAAGCATCACAATCTTCTCTCGAAAATCGCTTGCGTCATGATTATTGCAGGCGGTCTCGGAAATTTAATCGACAGATTGAGACTGAGATATGTCATTGACTTTATTCATTTCTATTTCTTCGGATATATCTTTAATTTTGCCGATTGTCTCGTCACGGTCGGAGTTGCACTCATGGTGATTTTTGTCATTTTCTTTATGGAAAAGATTGAGAAAGCAGACAGTCAGAGCGGAGAAGAAGAAAATGAATGAAGAGAACATCATCGAATTAACAGCCGAGGAGAACGGCAGAATCGATAAGCTTGTAAGCATTGAGAATATGAGCCGCTCTGCCGTGCAAAACCTCATCGAGAGCGGAAACGTAACAGTGAACGGCAAAACCGTTGCAAAGAACTATAAATTAAGCGTCGGTGACAGCATAAAAATCGTCTTGCCCGAGCCTGTCGACGCCGATATCCTCCCCGAGAATATTCCGCTTGATATAAGATACGAGGATGACGACCTGCTTGTCGTGAATAAGCCGAAGGGAATGGTCGTGCATCCCGCTCCCGGGCATTACAGCGGAACACTCGTC
>CAVKLS010000079.1:0-1297 GCA_963657025.1 bacterium
AATTCACAGCCTCTTCACCGCTATGCAAGGGAAGAATATGGGAGTTCTCGGAGTTATCCCTGCGAGTGTTCTCGGTATTCTTTCACCGCTTTGCATGTACGGAACCATACCGATTGCGGCTTCGTTTTCTGAAAAAGGAATGCGACATGACTGGCTTGCGGCATTTATGATGAGCTCTGTTCTTCTGAATCCTCAGCTTATGATGTACAGCATGGCACTTGGAACCACAGCCGCAATGATTCGCTTGGTTTCATGTACCGTATGCGGCATTGTGGCAGGCTTGGCTGTATGGTTCTTTTACGAAAGAAAAGGAAACGGGAGTTTCTTTGATTTTCACGGATTTGCACCGCGAAAGAGCAGAGATACCGACCCGAATCCGCTTCTTCGCTATCTGAAGAATTTCGGAAGAAACATAAAGGCAACGGCAGGATATTTCCTGATAGGAATTTTGTTGTCGGCTTTGTTTCAGAGATATGTGCCGTCTGATTCTTTTGCACAGCTGTTCGGAAAGCAAAACGAGGGCTTCGGAGTATTGATGGCGGCTACCATAGGAGTTCCTATGTATGTATGCGGCGGCGGTACCATACCGCTTTTGCAGGAATGGCTGTGGTCGGGAATGAGCATGGGAAGTGCCTCTGCGTTTATGATAACGGGACCTGCCACTAAAATTACTAACCTTGGAGCACTGAAAATCGTTCTGGGAGTGAAAAGATTTGTCTTGTACATTTTATTTGTCATGTCATTTTCGCTTCTGACAGGACTGTTGGTGAACCTCTTTATATAATTACCTTATGACAGACGGAGTCCGCCTTAATCGGCAGGTTCCGTCAGTTTTTGTATGTAAAGCGGCAGAGGAAGAAAACAAACTCCTTTTGTCCGAATACGCCTTGAAATTCAAAACATATTCTGCTATACTTTTGCGGAATTTAAAGGAAAGAGGAGGAAAATATGGGATTTTTGTTTGTGGCATTGGGAGGAGCGTTAGGAGCGGCGGCAAGATATGCCATCAGTCTGATTCCCGTCAAAACCGAGTTCCCGATTCTCACGTTGATAACAAACATCATCGGTGCGGTTCTGATTGGCTTTATCGTCGGACTCACGGGAAAGCATAAGCTGTCGCCAAATGCGGTTCTGCTTCTGAAAACAGGCGTGTGCGGCGGCTTCACGACCTTCTCGACGTTCTCCCTTGAGGCATATAATCTCTTTGGAGAGAGGCACTTTCTTTGCGGCGGACTCTATGTCGCCTTTAGCGTCATAGGCTGTATTTTCGGCGTGATGTGCGGCGAGAAGCTGGCGG
>CAVKLS010000079.1:1307-7035 GCA_963657025.1 bacterium
AAATATAAATTAAATAAACACAAAAATAAGAACAACGGACATCGGTATGCCCGTTGTTTTTGTCTTTGATATTTATGATATATCGAATTATTCTCCGCAGAGCTCTCTTGTGACAGCCGCAAAGCGTCTTGCGCCCTCGACTATTCTCTCGGTCGGAAGTGCGGTGTAGTTAAGGCGGAATGCCGTTCCCGGTATCGACGGAATAGAGGAGAATGCACTGCTTCTGACAGCTCCGACTGCGTGCTCGTAGAGCTTCTCTGCGAACAAATCCATGTCTGTGTCCTCGGGAAGCTCTGCCCAGATGAACATGCCTCCGTCAGGGTTCGAGAGCTTGACCTTCTTGGAGCACTCGGAGAGTAAGACATCTCGCATGGCATTGCACTTGTCGCCGTAGATTTTCTGAATTTCCTTCAGGTGCTCCTCGTAGTCCATATGAGACACCGCATAGTGAACGATTTTTTGCGTGTACTGTGCGATTTCACCGTCCATACAGCCCTTTACGGAAGCCATAGCGTCAATGTACTTCTGCTCGCCGTAGACAAAGCCGACACGAAGACCTGCCGAAAGCGTCTTCGAGAATGAACCTGCGTACAGAACTATTCCTGCGTCGTCTATGCTCTTGAATGACGGAACAGGCTCGCCCTTGAAGCGGATTTCCTCGTAAGGGTCGTCCTCTAAAATCAACAGGTCATATTTCTTTGCGACCTCGTAGATTTCCTTTCTGCGGTCAAGCGGCATGGTGAATCCCGTCGGGTTCTGGAATGTCGGATTTAAGTAGATATATCTTCCTTTTCCCGACTGAGCGGCTTTTTCAAGCTCGCTTGGAATCATTCCCTTTTCGTCCATTGCGATACCCTTGACCACTGCGCCCGAACAGCGAATGGCGTTGAGTGCGTTGGGGTAGGAGAAAGCCTCGGCGTACACCTCGTCGCCCGTCTCCGTGAAACAGCGTGCGACAAGACCGAGTACCTGACTCGAGCCGTTCGTGATGAGCACTGCGTGATTTTCGCTAGGCATATTCTTTCTCTTTGACATTCGGTCTATTATCCATTCCTTGAGCTCCGTGCAGCCTGTTGCGGGGCCGTACTGTAAAATCTCCATAGGATAGGTTTCCATTATTGCGGCGGCTGCCTCGCTGATTTTCTCAACGGGAATTGCTTCCTTTGCGGGATTTCCGATTGCAAGAGAAATAAAGTCGGGGATGGTGCTTCCCTTTTCGAGAACTATTCTGATTTCACTGCTGACATTTCCCGATGCCTTCTGCGGTATTTTAAAGCTCATAATTTTTACCTCCGTTATTTAACCAGTTCGTTTTCACAGCTGCCGAATTTTTCATATTCAAGCAAATTGTCGATTGTTGTTTCTGTCATATTTTTGAACGCCTCGTCCGTATAGAATGCGGTGTGGCGTGTGAATGTCACATTCGGAAACGAGAGCAATTCTTTAAGCTCGGGAACGGGGCACGGCAAGCCCGTCTGCGTTCCTCTGAGCAATTCCTCGCCCTCGATGACGTCTAAGCCAAGACCGCCGATTTTGCCGCTTTTCACGGCGTCAAGCACTGCCTTTGTGTCAAAGAGAGAGCCTCTGGCGGCATTTATGAGAATTACTCCGTCTTTCATTTTCGCTATGCTTTCTTTGTTCACCATGTGATAATTCTCGGGCGTAGCCGCACAGTGAAAAATGATTACGTCACATTCTTTGTAAAGTGTGTCCTCGTTGGTGTATGTCACAAGATTTTTGATTCGGGGATTTTCGCTTAAGCTGTAAGCCATTATTTTTTTCGGCTTGAAGCCCGAGAGGCACTCGACTGTCGTGCAGCCTATTCTGCCCGTGCCGACTATGCCGATTACCTGATTTCTCATTTCCTTTCCCATGAGCCCGTCTAAGCTGTACTCGGCTTTTTCGATGCGCTTAATCTGTTCTCTGTAATTTCTCAGCACCGACAACGTGAGAAGTACGGTGTGCTCTGATATCGCATTCGGGGAATACTGCGGAACGTTCGCTCCCTTGATTCCGTGTTTTTTCATGAACTCGAGGTCGAAGTGGTCGTAGCCTGCCGAGCTTGTGCAAAGATAGCGGACGCCCATTTTCGCCATTTTCTCGAAATAGGCTGAATTTTCTCGTTTGGGATTAAAATAAATGAGAGCCTCACAGCCGAATTCCTTGATTTTGTCAAGGTTTTCATAGGTGGGAGAACAGCCGAATTCAATCAGCTCCAAGTGCTTGTCATATTTATACTTGTACGGCAGAAAACGCTTGACCCCGTCCGTAGTGGTGCCGTAGATGCCAACTTTCAATTTACTTTACTCCTTTCTTTCTTCTGCAAATTTTCTTTTTCTTTCTTCTTTCTTTTCCTTTTAAAGAGAAAAGGCATACGGCACCTTTTCGATGCTGTACGCCTTTGAACAATCTCGATATCAAGATGTTATCAAGAATTTTGAAGCCTGTCAAATGAAATAATTTTTCTCACTTGCTTTGATGTATATTGTTTGCAAAATTGGATAAAGTACATAAGTGATTTTAACAAAACGAAAGCTTCCTTGCGAATTCAGACAAGAGAAAATTAAGCTTCGTGAACCGACGCACAATCGCTTTAGTGTTTTAAATCGGTATCGATTAGCCTTTGGTGAGAGAAAATTTATCCGAAAAGCTTGTCCCCAAGAAAAGAATTTTAAGAATTTCAAAAAATATTTTCGTGAGATTTTCCCTTTAGAGGGAAATATCGCCCTCAAACGGGGTATGGGTGGAAGGAGGTGCAGAGCTAATTGAGCACAATAGGATGGATTAAGCTCTACCGCCAAGTGACCGAAAACGAACTTTGGAACGACAAGCCGTTTGCAAGGGGGCAAGCGTGGGTTGATTTGCTGATTATGGCTGACAGCAAGGACGGTGAATGCTTTTGGAACGGAAAAATTCAGCCGACACATGTAGGAGAGGTGAGAACCTCGATACTCTTTCTTTCCAAGCGGTGGGGATGGGGAAACCGCAAGGTAAAGTCTTTTCTCAGTAACCTAAAAGATGTCGGTATGATTGACTTTAATTGCACATCAAAATGCACAACGATTTTTATCGTAAATTATGCGAAATTTGCGGCAAAATCAAAGGACACCGCACAGACGAATGCACCGCAAACGCATATCTCACGCACATCTGACGCACAGCAAACGCACACACACAAGAATATAAAGAATATAAAAGAAGAAAAAGAATATGCATGCACTGACGTGCCGTTTCCTGAAATTCCCTGTTGGCTCGATTTGGGAAAGGATTTTGACGGCTTATCCGATGAGGATAAAAGAGCGAGAATAATTTACCGTAAGCAGGATAAGTTTAACGAGCTCAAACGCTATGCGGAGAGGTTTTGTGTGGAACCCGAAGTGTGTGTGGAGCTGGCAAGAGAATGCATGGAAGAGCACAATGCTAATGCTTCCTGGATTGGTAAAGCGATTCGAGGTGAATGCTGATGAGTTATGAATTTAAAAACGAAGACCTTCAGGGCTTGATTTATAAGCTGGGCGCAGAAACGAAAGTAAAAGGCTCTGAGATTCAGTTTAAGTACTGTCCGTTTTGCGGCGGCGGAGCAAACCGAGACCCGTGGACTTTTTCGGTAAACCGCACAAACGGAGCGAGCAACTGCCTGAGGTCGTCTTGCGGTTGGAAGGGTGCTTTTGTTCGGCTTGCGAGAGAGTTCAACTATCCGCTTGATTACGGTTATCAGAAAAGAGAATACAGAAAGCTTCCGCAAAAGCCCGTCAGGGTGAAGAACGAGGCTCTTGATTATCTCGAGAGCAGAGGAATCAGCCGAGAGGTAGGAGAGAAGTACAAAATCACCTGTCAGAAAAATAATGTAAACGCCATCGTTTTCCCGTTTTTCGATGAGCACGGCACACTTCAATTTGTCAAATACCGAAACGCCAAGTTCCGCAAAGGCATTGACAAAAGCAAGGAGTGGACAGAGGAGAACACAAAGCCTATTCTTTTCGGCATGCTCCAGTGCGAGGATAACTCAAGGCTTGTCATAACCGAGGGCCAGCTTGACAGCTTATCCCTTGCGACTGCAGGAATCAAGAACGCCGTGTCAGTTCCCACGGGCGCAAAGGGTATGACATGGATTGACAACTGCTATTCTTTCCTCGAGAGGTTCTCCGAGATTGTGATTATGGGAGACTGCGAGGGCGGCAAAATCACGCTTGTGGACGATTTGAGCAAGCGGCTTGATAAACCGCTTCTTGTCGTGCAAAAGGAAGATTATCTTGGTGAGAAGGACGCGAATGACATTCTGCGAAAGTTCGGTGCGCAGGCTCTTCGAAAAGCCGTGGAGGGCGCAGAGCCCGTGCCCGTAAATCGAGTCAAGCGACTGGCAGAGGTAAGGGAAATCGATTTGAACAGCCTTCCGAAGATTGAGACAGGCATAGGCGTGCTTGACAGATTAATCGGCGGTATCTACTTTGGTCAGGTTTGTCTTTTAAGCGGCAAGCGCGGCGAGGGAAAATCTATCCTTGCCTCGCAAATCGGAGCAGCCGCTCTCTCACAGAATATCAAGTGCCTCTTCTATTCGGGCGAGCTTCCCGATTACCACTTCAAAAACTGGCTCGAAAGTCAGATTTGCGGCAGAGGGTATATCACCCGTGAAAAAAACGCGTGGGGAGACCCCGTCTATTCAATCCCCGAAGAATACAAAAAGCAAATTAACGAGTGGTACTACGACAAGGCTTTTATCTACGACAACAACTCCGCCATGATAGGCGACGACGAGACCGAGCTTCTGACAACTATCGAGCAGACAATCAGGCGATACGGCGTGAAATTCGTGCTCCTTGACAATCTTATGACGGCGATTGACGTGGGCGCAAACGAGGAGCAGTATTTCGCTCAGTCGAAATTTGTCAAACGCCTGAAGCAAATAGCGGTAAAGTACGATGTGGCGGTGCTTTTGATTGCACACCCGAGAAAGACTGTCGGCGGCAGAAAGGAAATTGTCGACAGTGACGACATCAGCGGAAGCTCTGATATAACGAATGCTGTCGATGTGGTTCTCTCTTACGTCAGAGGTGACGAAACCGCTCCCGACACGGGACGCATCTACATTGCGAAAAACCGCCTGAGCGGCATTGTGCGCACTAAAATACCGCTTAAAGTGGGATACGACCCGCCCTCAAAGAGAATTTACGACCTCGCTTCCGGCTGTGATTATTCTTACGGCTGGTTTAAATCGGAGGAAATTTTGGCGGCAGACGGCGACCTGCCGTTCTGAAAAGCATACTTTATGACAATAAAAAACCGCAGTACAAAGCCTTTTTAATCGGCTTCGTACTGCGATTGAATTCTGGAGCTACTGACGGGACTCGAACCTGCGACCTGCTGATTACGAATCAGCTGCACTACCAACTGTGCTACAGTAGCAAATTTAGCAACGAGGCTATTATAATAAAAAACAACAAATTAGTCAAGAGTATTGTCATTTATTTATTTTTATGTTAGAATGGGTGTGTCAAAAGCAACAAAAATATATAACATTCGTACCGAGCTTTATATCATTGATAGATTTTTAACAATATTGAAATATTGATATTGCATTCTTAATTAACTTGTGTTAAACTTTTGTCAAACAACAGAGAAGCGGAGGTTAAATAAAATGACTGTCTCGGGAATACCCAAACAAACACTTCTGAGACTGCCGATATATCTTAATTATCTTAAGCAAATATCAGGCTCAGGTATCCAGAAC
>CAVKLS010000080.1:0-7015 GCA_963657025.1 bacterium
ATACTACTTTACTACTTTTGTTATTACAATATTTTAATATCAGTTGCAACTATTATACTTGGTATAGATAAAAAATACAACAATAAATTAAATCGCTTTATTTTATGGACGGTATAATATATAATGTGATGAAGATACAAGCTTTGCAAGGCAGAAAAATGATTAATAGAGGTGAGTTGTTTTATGAATATAAAGGAAATACTCGAAAAGCTTAAAAAAGGAGAAATTTCCGCCGATGAAGCGGAAAAGATGATATATGAGCACACCCACGGCAGCTACGAGGAGATGGGTTCTTTTGCAAAAATAGATACTGACAGAAAGGCAAGAACAGGCTTTGCCGAGGTCATCTACTGCGCAGGAAAGGCTGACAGCTTTTTGCCGCAGATTTACAAGAGACTGTATGAGAAAAACGGTGAGGTCTTCGGAACGAGGGCAAGCCGTCATCAGTACGATATAGTAAAGGAAGTAATCCCCGAGATTGAGTACGATGAGGTATCGAAAATACTCAAGTACGAAAAGCCCGATAAAATAAGAATCGGTAAAGTTGCCGTGTGCACGGCTGGCACGGCAGATATTCCCGTTGCCGAGGAAGCTGCGCAAACAGCCGAATATTTCGGCACAAATGTCGTCAGGGTTTTCGATGTCGGCGTTGCGGGAATTCACCGTCTTCTCTCCAAGATCGACGCAATCGAGGACGCAAACTGCGTTGTTGCCGTGGCTGGCATGGAGGGTGCACTTGCAAGCGTAATCGGCGGTCTTGCGTCATGCCCTGTCATAGCCGTTCCGACAAGCGTCGGCTACGGAGCAAGCTTCGGCGGACTTTCCGCTTTGCTCACTATGATAAATTCCTGTGCAAACGGAATCGCCACGGTGAACATCGACAACGGCTACGGTGCGGGATATATCGCAACTCAGATTAACCGTCTTGCGGTGAACGGAAAGGTGAAATAATTTTGAGGGCGGCTTTTGCCGCCATTTCCTTTTTCTTCCGATATTGTCAAAAAAAGAAAATACATACAAAGAAAATGTTAAAAACGGCTGCATTAACCACATAAAACAGCACAGAAAATCACATTTTTTCTATGCTTTGATGTCTAATATGTGTTTGACAAAGATATGGTTGTGCACTATAATTTATGAGTTATAGTAGGATAGGTGAGTTGTCATATCAAGGCTATCCTAAATACAGAGGGATATATAACAATAAATCCACAGAGAGGTGCAAATTGGCAGAAGAAAAACAAATATCTCGTGAAGAGTCAACAGGTATCAACAACGAGATGGTCGAGCAGCTCCTTAACAGGGCAATCAAAGAGGCGGTCGAAAAGGACAGAAAAGCCGAAGCCGCAAAGAGAGCGGAGCTTGACAGAAAAACCAATACTATCGACTTGTTCGAGCTTTTCTACCGTTTGGTGGAGAATCTGAAGCTTGTTATTGTGCTTGCCGTAATCGGTGCGGTTCTCGGCGGTGTATACGCCAGATTCTTTACGGGCCCGATTTATTCGGCAACAAGCAAGCTGTATGTCATTCAGAAGTACAGTGACGGCACAAGCGTCACGACAAGCGACTTGAATTTAGGTTCACAGCTTATAAACGACTACACCGAGGTTTTCAAAACCTGGGAAATTCATAACGCCGTAAGAGAAGCTTTGAATCTTGATTACACGAACTCTCAGCTTTCCTCTATGCTGTCTGTTTCCGTACCGAGTGACACAAGAATTGTCTACATCAACATCAGATGCAGCGACGCAAAGTTGGCGGCGGATATTGCAAACGCATATGCGACAGCCGCAAAGGAATTTATCGAGAAGAATATGCAGACTCTCGATCCGAGCATTTTCTCGACCGCTACCGTTCCGACATATTCCGTGGCGAACGGTCCTGCGCATTACATCTTCCTTGGCTTCGTTGCGGGTGCAATGCTCAGCGTTGTCATCGTCACGATGTTCCTGCTTCTTGACGACCGCCCGAGATCTCCCGAGGATGTCGCAAAGTACGCAGGCGTACCTACCTTAACGGTTATACCCTCTAGCAAAGTTAAAAACAAGGAGGGCAAAATCAAATGATTAAGCACTTAGAGATATCGAATTTCCCGAAGCTTGACTATATGTGTGCCGAGGCGATGAACACGCTTTGCACAAACCTTCTTTACTGCGGCGACCAGAACAAGGTAATTCTTATCACGAGCCGTTATGCCGGCGAGGGAAAGAGCTATGTGTCCATGAATCTCTTCCGTTCATTTGCGAACATCAAGAAGAGAGTTGTTCTGATTGACGCCGATCTGAGAAGGTCGAGCATTGTCGGAAGATACGGAATAAATTTCCCCGATGAAAATTCTCCGGGACTTGCCCAGTATCTTGCGGGACTTTGCAAGATGGACGACGCCGTTTACAAGACAAACTACGACGGAATGTACATGGTGCCCGTCGGAAGAACGGTAAGCAACTCAATTTCCCTTCTCTCTTCTCCGAGAATGGGTTACCTCATCAAGAAACTGAGAGAACAGTTTGATATAGTTCTGATAGATACTTCGCCTATCGGCATGATAGTCGACGCTCTTGATATTGCCAAGCATTGCGACGGTTCGCTTCTTGTCGTTTCCTACAAGCGAGGAAAGCGCAAGGAGATTACCGACGCCGTAAATCAGCTTGAAAATACGGGTTGCTCGTGCCTGGGTACGGTTCTCAATAACGTCAATCTAAAGACCTTGAGCTCGAGAAAGTATTACTATACTTCGGAGAAATACACCAAGAAGTATTACAAGAAGTATGACACTCCGAGCAAGAACCGCTGGGGTATCGGTCACAAGAACAACAAATGAAAGGCTTTGTAGATATACATCATCACCTTGTGTGGGGTGTTGATGACGGTGCAAAGACTCTCGAGGACAGCGTTGCGCTTCTTAAAAGAAGTGCTGAACAGGGCGTGAGAATAATCATCGCAACGCCCCATGTGCTGTCGGGAATCGAGCCGTTTCCCGAGCAGAAATTCCGCGAGCACTTTTTGGCGCTCAAGCGGCTTTGCAAGGAAGAGAACATACCGATTAAGCTTCTTCCCGGAGCTGAGGTCTTCTATACCGAGCACACGCTCAATATGCTTTTGGACAGGAGAATCCCCACCTTGAACGGCACGAGACTTATTCTCATCGAGTTCAGTGAGGATGTTTCCTGGAAGAACATAGAGAAAGCTGTGCGTGATTTGTTCAACAACGGCTACCGTCCGATAGTCGCACACATTGAGAGATACTCTGCCGTGTATTCTCACAGAAAGCAGGCGAAAATTCTGCGTGAGGAGACGGGCGTTAAGTATCAGGTGAACTGCGGTGCGGTTATCGAGCCGAGGAGCTTTTGGCAGAAGCGGTTTTTGGAGCATATGCTCAAAGACAGGCTTATCGACGCCGTAGCGACAGACGCTCACAACATGGAGAGAAGACCCCCCAATATGCTAAAAGCATATAAAATATTAAACGAGAAATACGGAAGCGAGTATGCATATAAGCTCACTCACTTCGGTTTTTGAAAGGACGATACTGCGAAAAGATGAACGCTGCCGATAAAAGTCTCAGCTTATCAATCGACCAGTGGCATGAGCTTAATAAGAGCGATGTCAATCTGCCGATGAGAATAATGGTGCACGGCACGAGTATGTCGCCGCTCATAAGAATAAGGCGTGATTACGTCACGATTGTTCCGATGAAGCGAGAGCCGATTGTCGGCGACATCGTGCTTTTCAGAGATTTTATCGGTGACCGCTACGTTCTGCACCGTGTGTGGAGAGTGGACGGCGACAGAGTTCTCACATTCGGAGACCATTGTCTTGGCCCCGATGCTCCCATGACGAGGGACTGCGTCTGGGGTTTGGCTGTAAAAATAGAAAGAGGAAAAAGAATAATTCTGACGGACAGCGAAAAAGCCCGCTCAAGGGGACTTAAGTGGGCAAAAGCCGAGCACGTGGTCTATAAGGGTTACCGAAGAGCCAGAAGCTATGCCGCCGGAATTTATCACAGGATTAAGGGTGACAGGTAAAAACATGGCACAGGAAACACAGGCACTCCCGAAGAATTTAGCCGAGCTTATGGCGAAGCTTGACGCCGAGGGAATTACGGATTACCGCCGATTCAAGGAAATACGCAGCTATCTCGACTTCAAGTCACGAGAGAAGCTCATACCCATAAAGGGTACATTCGAGCTGACGCCGCTTTGCAATCTTGACTGCAAAATGTGCTATGTTCACCTTAACCGTGAGCAGCTCAGGGGCGCAAGCCTTCTGACAGTCGAGCAGTGGAAGAGCCTTATGCAAGAGGCTATTGACAACGGCATGATGTTCGCATCCCTCACGGGCGGAGAATGCCTCACCTACCCCGGCTTCAAGGAGCTTTATCTTTTCTTGCAGGCAAGGGGTATTCAGATTAACATACTCTCAAACGGAATACTCATGAATGAGGATACGATTGAGTTCCTCAAGGTGAACCGTCCCGCTCTCATTCAGGTCACTGTTTACGGTGCAAGCGAAGAGGGCTACGAAAAGGTTACGGGCAGACGTGAGTTTGAGAGAGTTCTCAAGAATATCACAGCAATCAAGGAAGCGGAGATTCCGCTTACCATTGCGATTACGCCTAATGAATTTATGGATGACGGCGTGGAGCTTGTTCACTTTCTTTCGCAAAGAGGCTTCACCTGTTCCGTCAACTCGGGAATCATGAGCCCACGTGAGGATACGGGCAGAGGACTTCACGATGCCGCCCTCATGACCTATGTCGACATCATGAAGGCTTGGCGAGACGAAACGGGCAATGAGCTCTATCCGCAGTGCGACGAGGAAGACCTCCCTGCAGTCGGCGGAGACGGCGAGCACGTAAAGGGCGTTAAGTGTGCGGCAGGAAGAAGTGCTTTCTCCATAGGCTGGGACGGACTCATGCGCCCATGCAATATGTTCCCGTGCGAACCACAAAAGCCGCTTGAGACGGGATTCTTGCCTGCTTGGAAGAAGCTCAACGAGATTGCGACAAACTTCGTCACGCCTGTCGAGTGCGACGGTTGTATTTATCAGCGTTCATGCAAGCACTGCGTAGTCGAGCACGCTTCGGGCGCACCGGTCGGTCACGCCAATCCGAGAACCTGCGAGTGGGCTAAGTGCATGATTCGAGAAGGAATCTATCGATTCGCACCGAACGATTAAGCGGAAATAAGCATGACGGAATATAAGCTGAAAATCGCCGACAAGGTAATTTTGATAAAAAACATAAACGACGGCGCAAAACAAAGATGCGGCGGCTTCATCACGCAGTCGGAGAGCTATGATTTCTCCGTCACCACCGATTCTGAGGATATCAGACGGGAGAGGGAGACAAACGGCGATGAAAGCGGAGAAAAATTCAGCGACGAGTACCTCGAGTACATCGCACTCAACCGCAAGCTTGCCGAGAGAATGCTCGATTATGACACCTTTCTCATGCACGGCTCTGTCGTGGGCGTCGGTGACGATGCTTTTATGTTCACGGCGGCAAGCGGCGTGGGAAAGACAACCCGAACTATGTTTTTCCTCGACCAGATAGAGGGTTCGTTCGTGGTGAACGGCGACAAGCCTTTTCTCACGATAAACGACGATTTTGTGTCGGCGCACGGAACTCCTTGGGCTGGAAAAGAAAGTCTCGGAACAAACACGACAAAAAAACTTCGTGCAATCGTTTTCCTTGAGAGGTCGGAGAAAAGCGAAATCAGCGAAATCTCATACTCTGAGGCTTTTCTCGGACTTTTAAGTCAGGTGTATATGCCGAAAAGCCCCGAGCTTCGGGCAAAAACACTTGATTTAATCGCAAAGCTTGACAAAAAAGTGAAATTTTACCGCTGGAAAACCAATCTCGACGATACCAATATGAATAAAATCTATCGAAAAATCGCCGAAAATGAATAAATCATAACAAAAATACCGAAAAAACCGCAATGTAAGCGGTTTTTCCTTAAAATTTAACAAGAATTATACATATAAACTCTTGTTATAAAACCGTATTGTGTGATAAAATAGTTATCTAAGGGTTTGTGCCTTTAAGCTTGCGTTTAACACACGAAAATTTGAACAAAGGTCGCAAATGCGACGTTTGTGCAGAATAATGAAAAAAAGTCGGTTTGATAGGTCAAAAAGCTGTTTTGTTTTTCCGATAACTGTGTTAAAATGACAGAAAGGCAAGATGTGAAGAGGAGAGGTGACAGGGTGAAGCTAAAGTATCAATTCAAGCTTATGGAGCTTGATGACCAGATTATGGCTGTGCCGATAGGCGGCGATATGCAGGGAGTTTTGAAGCTGAACGAAAGTGCGGCTGATATTATCAAACTGCTTGAGGACGAAACAACCGAGGAAGCCGTTTGTGCAGAGCTTATGAAGATTTATTCCTCGGAGTCCTCTCAGGATGAGGAAATCAAGACCTTTGTCCACGATTATATTGCCGAACTCGAAGAAGCGGGGCTGCTCGAATAATGAAGATTATCGGAAGAACCGCTCCGAAGGTAGAAAAGCTCTGGGGTAAGCAGAAAGTCAAGGATACCGAGTATCGCCTGATGAAGTACGTTCTTCTCGAGGAGAAGGACGGAAAGAGTGCGATTCACAATACGGTGACGGGCGAAACGCTTTTGCTTGACGAATCTGAGAGAGAGTTTATCGATTCTCTTGAGGAAAATCCGCAAAGAATTCCTGAGGAATATAACGAGTTTATCGAAAAGCACTTTTTTGTTCCGACAGACTTTGACGAGCACAAGAGCGTGAAGCAGCTGAGAACGCTTTTTTCTGCCTTTGAGAACAGCAAGGAAATAACGGGTTACACTATTTTGCCCACCACCCACTGCAACGCACGGTGCTTTTACTGCTACGAGAGCAATTTTGCCCACGTGCATATGACGCCTGAGCGTGCGCACGAGGTTGTGGAATACATTGAAAAAAAATCTCCGAGCAAGAAGATTTCAATCGGCTGGTTCGGCGGCGAACCGCTTGTGGGAGCAAAGATAATCTCTCAGATATGCGG
>CAVKLS010000081.1:0-6852 GCA_963657025.1 bacterium
CTCTTTCTTCTGTTATGTTTAGATTATATATTCCTCTGAATTTCTTGTCAATCAAATAAAAAGCAAAAACGGCGTTCCAACAAAGGAACGCCGTTTTTAACCTTATTTAACTTTGTTAACTTAGTTAAAACTTATTTATTTCTGCTTTCGATAAGAGCGTTGATCTTCTTATGGCTGTCAACGAGTGTTCCGATAGAAACATCGTGATTGAGTGCGGAAATATAATAAGCTGTGTACTTGGAGCAGTCTACCTCGTGGAACCACTTTCTGTCCTGAAGCTCAGGCATGAGGTATGTGAGGTTAGAACCGAAAATACCGTCGATAACGCCGTTCTTGTAAGCCTCGTCGAACTTCTCAAGACCTGCGGTAAAGATGGTGTATGTTGCATAGCAAAGGAACTTTGATGCGCCTGCTGCTTTTGCCTTGTAAGCGATGTCGAGCATGCTCTCGCCTGAAGCGATGATATCATCGGAAACGAAAACAGTCTTGCCCTTCATGCTCTCACCGAGATACTCGTGAGCAACAATCGGGTTTCTTCCGTTGACTACCTTAGAGTAGTCACGACGCTTGTAGTACATGCCGAGGTCACAGCCGAGAGTGGAAGCGTAGTACATATTTCTGTTAAGTGCGCCTTCATCGGGAGAGATAACCATGAAGTGCTCCTTGTCGAACTGCTGGTTAGGAAGATCCTTGAACATCTCCTTGAGAACCTGATATGTCGGCATGAGGTTATCAAATCCCATAATCGGAACGGCATTGACAACTCTTGGGTCGTGTGCGTCAAATGTAACGATATTGTCAACACCCATTGCCTGGAGCTCCTGAAGTGCAAATGCACAGTCGAGAGATTCACGGTAGGAGCGTCTGTGCTGTCTTCCGCCGTAAAGAAGCGGCATAACAACATTTACTCTGTGAGCCTTGCCGGAAGCTGCCTGAATGAGACGCTTCAGATCCTGGTAGTGGTCATCGGGGGACATGTGGTTTTTCTGTCCGAAGTAATCGTATGTGATGCTGTAATTTCCTACATCAACGATGAAGTAAAGGTCAAGACCTCTGACAGTCTCGTTGATCATACCCTTGCTGTCACCGGACTGGAATCTGGGGCAGTCATTGCTGATTAAGAATGTCTCGCATCTGTGACCGGCCTCGCTTGCCCATTTCAAAAGGTGCTTTTCGACCTTCTTTGCGAACTCGCTTGCTCCCTCGAGAGCAACAATTCCGATAGGTGCTACACTGCTTGCAGGATCAAAATATTTCTTCTCGCTTGTTTCCATAAAAAATTCCTTTCAACTATTTATGAAAAGTCAAATATTAAATTACTGTAAAGATTTTATCACAAAAAAATTACTTTTGCCACCAATTCGCTCTTTTTTATAAATTTTGTTTAATCTGTTAATACTCGTACTTCATAAGGAGAAAGTTTAATTGAATTTGCCGTGAAACCGCCAAGCACATCGGTATAATTTCTTTCGAGAATTATTTCTTTTTCCTCATCGCCGTAATTTTCGAGGAAAATATACTTATCTCCGTTTTCGGATATTCTCGAATGCGCAGTGACACCGTAAGGCAAAGCGGCGCTTATGTTCTTCTCTATTTCGCACTCCGATATTATCTTCTCGTAGAACTCGCCGAGGAAATCATCACCGACCTGAGCCGCAAGATAATAAGCCGTTCCCTCACCGAATTTATTTCTTGTGAGAACAGGCTCTCCCTTGTAGAAATCACTGCCGTAGACGCCAAGAACCTCCGTTGTCTCCTTGTTCTTATGAATGATTCCGCAAAGCTCCTTCAACTCGAACGAACCGCCGAAGCCTGCATTTTCCGTCATCTCTATGCTGTTGCGGTCTTCATCCCAAAGTCCGTCTATGCTCTCGTTCCAAATGCCGAATACATCCATGAGCTTTCCCGGCCAACCGCCGAGGAAGCAGAGGTCTGTTTCGTTTACGATTGCGGAGTTAACCGTCATGACGACTGTTCCGCCGCCTTTCACAAACTCACGGATTTTCTCGTCAAAATCATTTCTGAGCATGTATAGCATAGGACAAACAAGCAGCTTGTAGGAGCTGATATCGTCCTCCATATCGACGAAATCGACATTTATTCCCTTGCTCCAAAATGCCTTGTGATGAGCGAGCACGGTCTCGACATAGTGAATGCCGTCCGTCTTGGCGTCCCAGACCGTTGCGCCCGAGCCCTTTCTCGGGCCGCATGCGTCCTCGACCGCCCATCGGTTCTCCCAGTCATACACGACGGCAACATCCGATTTGACGCTTGTGTTATAAAGCTTGTCGTTTAATGCTTCGAGCATCTCGCCGACCTCTGTTACCTCACGGAAAACCCTCGTGTTGTCCGTGCCGACATGGTCTACCACTGCACCGTGGAACTTCTCGGTAGAGCCGCGTGATTTTCTGAATTGGAAATACTGAACCGACTGCGAGCCGTGTGCCAATGCCTGCATGGAGCTGCCCATGAGCATTCCCGGCTTTTTCAGCTTGGAAACAGGCGCCCAGTTTACTGCACTCGGAGTGTTCTCCATGAGTAAGAAATTCTCGTGCTTCACGCTTCTCATAACATCGTGACAAGCGGCGCTTCTTGCGGCAACGGCTACGTTGTCGCCGTGGTGCCACATCGGATAGCTGTCCCAGGAAACCACATCTAAGCAGTCGAATTTATTGTAATTAAGTCCGTCATAAAAGCTCATGAGGTTTGCCGTGCACGGAATATCGGGATTAACCGCCTTAACGGCGTCAATCTCGGCTTTCATAAAATCGACAGTCTGGTGCGTGATGAATCTTCTCCAATCAATAGTCAGACCGTGAACGGAGTTTTCGCCGTTGTCAAACGGGGGGTTAATCTGCTCCCAGGACTGATAGCGGTGCGACCAGAAACCTGTCCACCATGCGTCGTTGAGCTTATCGAGGCTCTCATATTTTTCTTTTAGCCAATCTCTGAATGCGGCTATGCACTTGGGGCAGTAGCAATCTCCGCAAAACTCATTTGAAACATGCCAGAGTATCACGCCCGGGTGAGAAGAAAATCTTTCGGCAAGCTTTGTGTCGATTTGCTTCACCTTCATGCGGTAATAGGGCGATGTGTAGCAGTGATTTTCTCTCTCTCCGCTTTTCTCGCGTCTGCCGTCACGGGAAACTCTTCTGACTTCCTCATATTTCTCGCTCATCCATAACGGCTTTGCGCCCGACGGAGTTGCAAGCACGGTGTAAATTCCGTTCTCGTACAGTCTGTCGATGATTTTTTCAAGCCAATCGAAGTCGTAAACTCCTTCCTCAGGTTCTAAATTTGCCCACGAGAAAATGCCCACAGAAACGCTGTTCATGTGTGCCTTTTTCATAAGATCGACATCCTTTTCGAGAATCTCGGGGTAGCTGAGCCACTGCTCGGGGTTGTAGTCGGCTCCGTGAATCATTCTCGGAAATTTCGGCGTAAGTGTATATTTGATTGTTTTTGGGTTTTCGTTTGACATTTAAGTAATCCTCCACATCTTTAATCGGTTGCAAATTGGTTCTGGGCAGAGCAAAGGGGACGCCCGCTCTCTCCTGCTCTTAGATTATAAGTGCTTTGACTTCATTTTACAATCTGAAAGTTCTTTTTGCAAAATATTCAAAAAACCGATAAATTATAGCAAGTTTTGTGAATATTGTGCCAAAATTCATTTTACCTCTTGCATTTTGACAAAACTATCTATATAATAAGTTCATAAATTCAGTGCAGCACAAATTAATTGAAGCTTTGGTTTTAATTGGCTGCTTTATTAACTTATTGATTGAGCAACGACGCTTTTATCCCGAATATCGAATCGGGCATAAAGGCGTTTTTTTCATAATCGGAAAGGAGCAAATCTTGGCTATAACATTATCTCAGCTTTGCTACAACACAGAAGTAACCTACAGCATGCAGCTTCTCGCAGGACAGGCAGGCACATCAAGCTTCGTCCGCTGGGTTCACCTCGTTGAGGATATCGAGGTTCCCGATTTTCTTCACGGAAACGAACTGCTTTTCGTAACAGGTATCGGTCAGCAGAAATACGGAAGTCTCGGCTGGCTTCTCCCCTTTGCCGAAAAAATGATTGAGAAAAATGCCGCAGGTCTTTGCGTGAACCTCGGCCCGTACATTCCTGAGGTTCCGAAGGAGCTTATCGATTATTGTGACGAGCATCACCTTCCGCTTTATTCACTTCCGTGGAGCGTACACCTCATCGACATCATCTATGACTTCTGCCACAGAATAATCGCCAACGAGGAATCGGAAATCAGCCTCGGAACGGCTTTCAGAAATCTCATTTTCTCGCCTGAGAATCATAAGGATTATGTTCCCGTTCTCGACAGACGTGGCTTTCACGATGACGGCAGTTACACAGCCGCCGCAATCAAGCTTATTCCAAACACAAAAGCACCCGTCGGTCACGATTATCTGGGACTCAAATATCTCATGCAGAAAACCTTCTCGAAGGAAGCCCGTCAGGTGAGCATGTTCACCCAGGACGAAACCTTCATTATGATATTCTACAGCATTGAGCACGATTATATCTTCGAAAAGCTCTCGGCGGCAGCCGACGAGTACGTGCTCGAAAATCCCTGCTTTGACATTCGCGTGGGATTCTCGGAAGCCGGATTCGGCTATCAGGCTGTTCCGGAGATTTATCAGCAGAGTGTTTCATCTCTCAAGGTATCTCAGATTAAATCCGTTCGATTCATGAACTATGCCGATACTGGAGTTTACAGACTTTTGCTTGCGGTGACTCCGTCAGAGACGCTCAGAAGCTTCAAAAACGAGGTTATCGGAAAGCTTGAGGAATTTGACCAGAAGAATTATACCAGCTATTGTCAGGTTCTCAGAATAGTTAGACCCGAGTATGAGAGACACTTCATCAGCGGCGCAATGTTCGACTACGACGAGCGTCATATGCAGCACGAGGACTTCGGCTATGTTAATACCGAGACAGGTGCTTTCGGTGCTGTTAAGGATGATTTTGATATGAGAAAGCAGTTCAATCTTCTCAAGAACGAGGAGCAGAGCTCATTTGAGAAGGATGAAATGTATGCGGCTTGGTGGTATTGCTGTATTCCGGTCAAGACAATCGAAGAGAACGGACTTCCGCTTCCGCTTTTCGTTCGCGGTGATGACGTTGAGTACGGTGTAAGATGCCATGCAAAGCTTATGACACTCGACGGCGTCTGCGTATGGCACGTCGGTTTTGCAGGAAAGTTCTCCGCTTCCATGGAGGCTTATCAGAGCTTCAGAAACGGTATGGTTATCCGTGCCGTCAGCGGTGTAGGCGAGAAGGCAGATTACCTCAAGATTGTCGACAGATTCTTCTGGCACGAGCTCTGGAGATTTGCTTACAACAACGCCGAGCAGTTCCTTGATGTTATCGATGACTTCATGAAGGGTCCCGATTGGCTTGCAAATACAAATGCAGAGGATGTTTTCAAGGCTCACGGCAAGATGAACGAGAAAATGGTTCCCGTCGGCACTTTCCCTGATAACTACGACGTACCGAGAAGATCCAATGCTTATGATATCTTCAAGAGTGAGCACATCAATCTTGCAAAGAAGATTTGGTATGCGGCAACCTGCAACGGTCACTTCTGGCCGAAGAGACTTCTTCATTCTCATCCGGCTGTCACACCGTGCACATGGTACGATATTCCTGCAAGAAACTGCATGAGACAGCGTATCGTTGCTGTTAATATTGCGGATATGACAGGCTGCGTCCGTGAGCGTGACGTTAAGCGCTGCAAGGAGCTTCTCAAGAGACACAAGCAGGTAGTAAATAACTACAAGAAAAATCACGTAGCTGTTGAAAAGGCATACAGAGATGCTGCAGAGAAGTTCAAGAGCTGGGATTTCTGGACAGAGTACCTCAAGAATCAGTCAAAGGATTAAGGTGGAAATTATGGCAAAATACGATTATCTCGTTGTCGGAGCAGGTCTTTACGGTGCTGTTTTCGCTTACGAGGCAAAAAAGAACGGAAAAAAAGTGCTTGTAATCGACAAGAGAGATCACATTGCAGGCAATATCTACACCGAAAAGAGAAGCGACATCAACGTTCATGTTTATGGCGCTCACATCTTCCATACAAGCAACAAAGAGGTTTGGAATTATGTTCAGCGTTTTGCTGAGTTTAACAGATATACAAACTCTCCTGTTGCAAAGTATAAGAACGAGCTCTACAATATGCCGTTCAATATGAACACTTTCTCAAGAATGTGGAATATCACAACTCCAGCTGAGGCAAAGGCTATCATCGAGGAGCAGAGAAAGGAGATTACTGGCGAGCCGAAGAACCTCGAGGAGCAGGCGATCTCACTTGTTGGACGTGATATTTACGAGAAGCTTGTCAAGTGCTACACAGAGAAGCAGTGGGGAAGAGATTGTAAGGATCTTCCGCCATTTATCATCAAGCGACTTCCTGTAAGATTTACATATGACAACAACTATTTCAACGATATGTATCAGGGTATTCCTATGGGCGGCTACACTCAGATGGTCGAGAAAATGCTCGACGGTATCGAGGTAGAGCTTGGCAAGGATTACCTCGCAGACAAGGCAAACTTTGATGCAATGGCTGATAAGGTTGTTTATACAGGTGCAATCGACGCATACTTCGGCTACAGCCTCGGCAACCTCGAGTATCGTTCCGTAAGATTTGAGACCGAGGAGCTTGATACAGATAACTATCAGGGTAATGCCGTTGTCAACTATAACGACAAGGATCACCCATGGACAAGAATCATCGAGCATAAGCACTTTGAGTTCGGTACACAGCCGACAACAATCATCTCCAAGGAGTACAGCGCAGAGTGGAAGCCGGGCGACGAGCCGTATTATCC
>CAVKLS010000082.1:0-5374 GCA_963657025.1 bacterium
TTACTCTGCAGGTTCTGACGCAAACACCATTTACGGTGACAGCTATAACTTCACGCTTCCCGGAAATACTATGGGATTTGCCGTGAACTCCGGTCGTATGGCAGGAGAGTCCGCAGCCGAATATATTAACGGAGAAATCTGATCTGAAGAGAAATTCCCTCACCGATGAGGTGAGGGAATATTCACGGTAACAGCCGTGAAAGCTGAAATTGTGTTGTAAAAAAGTGTAAAGAGTTATTTATAGATATAAAGAGGAATAATATGAGCTTTAAGGTAATGGGCATTACAGCCGGAAGAAAGAACAGCAACAGTGAAATTTTGCTTAAGGAAGCACTCATGGCTTGTGAGGAAAAGGGCGCAGAGGTCACAATGATTAACCTGAAGGACTACAATATCCTTCCGTGCACGGGCTGCACATCATGCACAAAGAATATGTCTATGGGCAAAAATGCGGGTTGTGTCCTTGATAAAAAGGACGACAAGAAGAAAATCATGGATGTCATGCTTGCACAGGACGCCGTTCTTTTTTCTGCACCGACCTACGATCTGATGGCGTGCTCCACATTTGTTAATTTCAGCCAGAGAAGCTTAAGCTATGAGACATCGTTCCTTGAGGCTATCGGTGCTATCGAGCATAAGGAGCGTATAGCGGGACTTATTGCAGTCGGCGGCTCTACAAGAGCATGGCAGTCCATGGCACTTGAGAGCATGCAGGCGGCAATGTTCACAACTGATTTAAAGGTAGTCGATATGCTTCTTGCCACGAGAGTTCCCGGTAATGCTCAGTGCCTTTTACAGGACGATTTGATTGAGCGTGCCCACAAGATGGGTGAGAACATTATGGAGTGCCTTGAGCTTCCCGAGGGCGAGCGCAAGTGGATGGGTGACGAGAACATGGGCTGGTGTCCTAATTGCCACTCGAACGCTCTTGTTCTTGGCGAGGTTCAGTGGGATGGTCTTTACTATCCCGTTGAGTGTCAGGTTTGCGGTGCGGGCGGAACTCTCGAGAGAACCGAGGACGGCAAATGGGCATTCAAAATTCAGAAGGACGGCCTCTTGAAGGACAGAACAACAGTAGCGGGCAGAGCAAAGCACCTTGAGGAGATTGCACATACTCAGGGCGGATTCTTCTCAAATTCCGAGAATATGCAGATTGTAAGAGACAGACTTCAGAAGTACAAGGATAAGAAGTTTCAAACAGTTTGATTTTTCGGTACTCAATTAAAATGCATTTTGAGAACAGACATTTCCTTCTAGGAAGTGTCTGTCTTCTTTTTTCAAAAAGGTTGTTATGACAACGGATAAAAACACAGAAACGATTTAAAATACAAACAAAGACAAGCAAATCTGTGGAGGTGCCGCCGTGAAAGAAAAGGTAGGAGAAATATTCTCCGTAGCAAGAGACAATCAGCCGATAGCAGGCTGTACGGTGTCCAAGCAGATAAGCGGGGGAGAGACAGAAATCACATACTTTTCTCTTGCAAAAAATACAGACATCAGTGCTGAAATCTATCCGTATCACAAGCTTTTGCTTGTTGCAGACGGCAATCTCACGGTTTATACGGATTCGAATGAGGCACATCTAAATGAGGGCGATATTATTCTTACGGCGACAGACATTCCCGTGGGAATGAAAACAAACACAGGCTCTGTTTACACAGAAATTTCAATAGGGAGGAATAACAGTATGAACGAAATGATTAAGGCAGGCGAGGTTTTTGCGCTTAAGGAGCTTTTACCTTATGCTGAGGGGAAAATCGTAAACATGGATGTCACACACAACGAAAAAATGAAGTTTGCGCTCATGGCATTTGACGAGGGTTGTGCGCTTAGCGAGCATGCCGCACCGGGGGACGCCATTGTCTTTGCGCTTGACGGTGAGGGTGTAATCGGATACGAGGGCAAGGAGTACGCAATTAAAGCCGGCGAAAATTTCCGTTTTGCAAAAGGCGGTTTGCATTCTGTCAGGGCAACAAAGAAATTCAAAATGGCTTTACTTCTGACGCTGGATTAAGTTGGAGTCTGAACCAAACAAAAAGCTGTAGGCTACCGAAAAGGATAGCTTACAGCTTTTCTGTTACTTATCAGAACGGACTGTATTCTCCGCCCTTGAATTTCTTCAAGAGGAAAAATGCGGTTATCGATGCAATCACTTCGCCGACAGGGAAGGAAATCCACACGCCGACGGGGCCGATAATACTGATTTTCGAGAGAACGAAGCTCAGCGGAATTGTGATGACGAACTGTCTCAAAAGAGAGATTATAAGCGAGTTTCTGCCGCTTCCCAGTGCCTCAAAGGTTCCCGAATAGATAAGTCCCAGGGAGGAAACTATGAAGCCGAGGCTGATAACCCTCAGAGCAGTGATTCCCGCACTCATAAGCTCTGCGTCTGCTGAGAATATCGAGAGTATCTGTCTTGGAATAAAGAGCGAAAGCACCGTTCCGAGCAGCATGATCACGGCTGTTACGGCGAGGCTGTAACGTACGGTGAGCTTAACTCTGTCGGATTTTCCCGCACCGTAGTTGTAACCGATTATCGGTCGCATACCCTGTACAAGTCCGCTTGCCGGCATATAAATGAAGGTCTGAAGCTTGAAGTAAACGCCCAAAACGGCAACGTAGGTGGCTGAGAATGCAGACAAAATACCGTTAAGAATGCTTACGAGTATCGATGGGAGCAGAAGCATAATCGACGATGGAATTCCAACGCTGTAAATCTGCTTTATCAATGCAAAATCGGGCTTGAGATATTTCGGAGAGATTTTAATTGCAAAGTCCTTTTTGAGGTAAACAACCACATAAAGAAGAAATGCGGCAATTTGTCCGATTACGGTTGCGATTGCGGCTCCGCTTACTCCCATTGCCGGAAATCCCAGCAAGCCGAAGATTAAAATCGGGTCGAGGATGATGTTGACAAGGCAACCGAAAATGAGAATAATCATTGTGATTTTCATCTTGCCTATGCCCTGGAAAATTTTCTCAAAGGTTATCTGGAAAAGCTGACCGAATGAGATGAGAAGAACGATTCTTGTGTAGCTCTCTGCTTCCGAGAGGATAGTGGGGTCGTTTGTGAAAAGCTCTAAAAACGGTGTTGTAACAATAAGACCGAATATGACGAACAGAATGCAGTGGAAGAAATTGAGAACCAGACCAAGGGTAGCGGCACGGTTTGCCTTTTCGTGATTGCCGGAGCCGAGATAAATCGAAATGACGGAGCTTATTCCCACGCCGATACCGACGGCAACGGACAGAACGGCATTTTGCAGAGGATAAGCAAGTGAAACAGCTGTCAGGGCGTCTGTTCCGAGCCGTGAAACATATATGCTGTCGACGATGTTATATAGCGACTGGCAAAGCATAGAAAGCATCATCGGCACGGACATCGAAATCAGCAGCGACATTATCGGTTTGGTTTTCATGTATTCGTTTTCGCTTGACATTAATATAACTCCTTATTTTTGATTTTGACATAAAAAAAGCCATATGGCGTACTGTTGGAATGGAAACAGTCAAACCGTATGGCTCAAGTATCGTTAAGCTTTGAAAGTAAGTTCTGAAGAACTTACACTGTTGCCGCGTTCGGCATTTGCATTTTGGATTATATCATTTTTTTGAAAAATGTCAAACAAAACTTTATTTTTCGTCGATTTATTCCGACAGAAGCATTTTCTTGACAGCAGTGTATTTTTTCTCGGGAATGGGTATTTTGCTGTTATCGGAAAGCGTGATGAAAAATCTTTCGATTGACGCTACGTGCAGAGGGTTCACGAGAAAGCTTGAGTGACAGCGGATAAAGGCGTCGCCCAATTGTTCAGCAAGAGCCGAGAGACGCTTGGAGCACTCAAATACCTGTGAGTTTGTGTGGATAAGCGTGTGATTGCCGAGACTTTCAAGGTATAGAATTTCGTCTGAAACGGTGTGAAGAACAGAGCCCGATACCCCCTGAAAGTGAAGTTTTGTGGCAAGCTTGCTGTAAAGAACCGCCGATGAGTGCTTTTCGAGGTAGTGTATCGGATAGATTGTGTCACGGGCATCGTAATCAATGGCGTTGGAAACATGGCACACATGAATTTTCGGATTTTCCACTTTGTTTTCCCACGAAAGAGTTATCCTTTGGTCGACACGGTTGCTTGAGCCGTCCTGCCAAAAGGTATCCACGACAAAGGAAAGAAAAACCTCTGCGCCTGTTTTGCTGATTTGAACCGGCATTGCGCTCAGGTTGTAAACGGCGAAGGTAAGCGTGTTCTTTTCGGCACGAAAAATATTCTGAAGTGCTTCCTTGGAGCGGACAATCTGACCCTTTGCGGGACCTATCCAAAGGCAGTCCTCGTGCAGATATTCAAAGAACATATCGGTGTTGTTTTCGTAGTACTTTGTGAGTATCTCGGCTGACAGCTCGGCTAAATCGGTAAGTCTCATCTAACATCTCCTTTCTGACAAGTCATATTTGCACAAAAATAAGTCATTTTCTATATTTTATTGCAATTTGAGGCAGAAGTCAATAAAATGTAGGTATGATAGGTTCGGGAAATTGAACGGTTTGCCCGAACGGAAATTGAAGGTGAAGACATGAAAAACAAAAAGATGAAATTTGAAAAGCCGTTTATGGAAATTGTGCTTTTCGAGGCGGAGGATATCGTTGTAGCAAGCGGTGGATGTATTAGTAACTGTATTGGTAACTGCAATCATATATGCGATAATGACTGCATAAGCGTTTGTTTTGGTGTTTGCCATGACATAACCTGAAAAATTTCTTGAAAACAGGAGAAAATCCGTTCCGCTAAGCCCTCAAGAGACAGGGGTGATTGTCGCTTGGGGGCTTTTCTTGCTATTTTCTTTGCATAGTAATTTGATAGGTGATTGACATTTTCGCTCCCGTGTCGTAAACTGATTTTCATCAGAAAGAAGCAGGTGATAAAATGACACATGAAGACGAGAATAAAAAGACTTCAGCGGTTAAAAATGCTTTTGTCAAGTCGATACCGATATTTTGCAGCTATGTGTTTGTCAGTATGGCTTACGGAATGATGATGGAAAATGTGGGGTTTCACTGGTATTACTCACTGTTTGTCAGCCTTACCGTATATACGGGAGCATTTCAGTTTGTGCTTATCACATTTTTAAGCGGAGGTGCTTCGGTTCTAACCGTTGCATTGACGGCGCTTTTGATGAACAGCCGACAAAGCTTTTACAGCCTCACTTTTATCGAAGATTTCAAGAAAACGGGCAAAAAGCTTTTATATATGATTCACACCATGACGGACGAAACATATGCCGTGAATCTGACACTTGAATCGGAATTTAAAAGCGATATAGAGAAAATTGAAAGCGAAAATATATCCGAAGCCGAAAAAATCTGCCGCAAGCAAAAGGC
>CAVKLS010000082.1:5384-6840 GCA_963657025.1 bacterium
AAAAAAGAAAAAGCTTGATTCCATGTTTTTTGTTGCGCTTTTCAGCCGATGCTACTGGATGTTAGGTGCGGTTTTGGGTGGTATAATCGGTCAGCTTCTGCCGTTTGAGCTTGACGGAATTGATTTTTGCATGACCGCACTTTTTGTGATTATCTTTATCGACCGCTGGGAAAGCAGCAAGAGCCATAAGCCGGCATTTATCGGAACGGCTGTCGCACTTATCTGCCTTTTTGTGTTCGGCTCGTCAAGCTTTATGCTTCCCGCACTCATGATAGTTTCGGGAATCCTGCTTCTTTTGCGTGAGAAGGAGGATACGGCATGAGTACAAAGATGATTTTTGTTTGTATACTTATTTCTGCGGCAATAACCTTTGCCCTTCGTGCACTGCCGTTTGTCGCTTTTCGCGGTGACAGAAAAATGCCGGAAAAGCTGAGTTATCTCGGAAAAATTCTCCCGTCGGCAATTATTGCGGTGCTCATTGTCTACTGCATGAAGAGTGCATTACTCGATTTTACGGGCGGTGGATACATTCAGTTCATTGCTGTAGCCGTGGTTGCCGTAAGCTACAAAATAAAGCATAACACCTTTCTCAGCATAGTACTGGGAACGGCATGCAATATTATTCTGCTTCAGATATTTTGAGGTGATTTCAAATGCGGATTATAAAAGAGAAAAAAGGCTCGATTTAGCTAATGTTTTTCTAAAAACTGAGATATGCAATTTAATTTGCATATCTCTTTTTTCTTGTCCGTTATTTGTCCGTCCCGTGATGATATTATATAGCCACAAGATAAAACACAGAAAAAAACACAGAAAAACAACACGAAAGTGAGGCAGGCAAAAGAAAATGAAGGATTAGGGGAACAACAAAGAAAATAACAAAAACAAAACAAAACAAAAACACCAAATCAAAAAACTAAAAATCAAAAAGTAAAGACTCATTAAATTGAGATGAAAGAAAGGAAAAATCAATATGAAAGTTAAAACAAAGGTTATATCGGCAATCGTAGCAATTATCATGGTTATAGGAATCGCAATTCCTGCATTCGCAGAGGAGTTCACAGTGTATTACACGGGAGACATCGTAAATGTTTCCGAGCTTCAAAAGGGTGATGTCGTTAATGACGGAGACCTCATCTGGAACGATTCGTCACCGACAACAATCTATATCGGAAAGTCCAATCAGAGCGCTGCAACAATTCTTGTTGAAGGAACAAATTACAGAACAGATGCTTCCATTAACTCACAGGGCGTTTCAATCCTTGTAAACAACAACGCAAAAGCAGTTGATGTCGACACAGGCTTCTGCTATGTTCTTGACGCAAGCCTTCACGGCCCCGAGAAAAACTCAGGCGCAACATCTTGGGTTGTTGTATACCACCAGAACAGTGATCTCATATTGAGAGCGGTAGCATAATTACACTTAATAAACAGAATAACAGGGCGGCTATATTAG
>CAVKLS010000083.1:0-6814 GCA_963657025.1 bacterium
GTCAGGCTTGAGTGACCATGGAATGTTGTCGCTCTCAGGCTTGAACTCTGCGTCCTCACCGTCCCATTTGTGAGAGAACGGAGTGAGGTATCTGCCCATAAACCAAGCACGCGGAGTGTTGTAGCAGTGGTCTGCGTCTCTTCTTGAGCCGAAGCAGTAGCGTGGATTGAATGGCTCGCCCTCCTTGTTGAGGTCTAGATGATTTTTCTCGATGAACTCCTTGAGGTCGGCAGAGCACATATATTCCTTTTTCTCGCCGTAAGCATCGTCAAAGTCGAAATAGTCCATTCCAAACTGGTTCGGAGCGAGAACAACCTCGTCGTCCTTAACTCTTCTTGCAATCCAGTGGTGTCCGCCGATAGTCTCGAGCCACCAAATTTCGCTCTCGTCATTGAACGCAATACCGTTAGACTCGTATGTGCCGTAGGTCTCGAGCAAGTATGCAAGACGCTCTACTCCCTCTCTTGCCGAGTGAATATAAGGAAGAACAAGAACAACAATGTCCTCCTCACCGATGCCGCCGGGGATATCCTTCTCTCTTCTTGACTTAGCCTTTTGGTACTCGACCATTGGGTCTGCCGCCAGAACTCTTGGGTTGGAAGTTATGGTCTCAGTAGCGGTCATGCCGACATTTGCGGCATTGATTCCCGTTGCAGCCCAAATTCCGTCCTTGTCAGATACGCTCGGACAAGAGGTGTATCTCATAGGGTTATCGGGAAGCTCTATCTCAACATGAGAAATAACAGATTTATATTTTCTCGGCTGTTTATCGGGATTGACAACGATGATTTTCTTCTCGTCAAAAAATCCGTCATCTGTTCTTGAGATCATAGTGGAATTATCGTTACTTGCCTTTTTACCGACAAGTATTGTAGTACATGGCATAAAAACACTCCTTACTTTTCCTAAAATATACTTTTATTCTATCAGAAATATCGGTTTTTTCAACATCTTTTTGGTTTTCGGTCTGCTTTCATCGTTTGAGTACTCTTCCGCTCTCCTACAACAAAGCGGAACTCCAACCGATTTAAATCCTATGCGAGGGCGTCCAAAGGACGCCCCCTACGGTTAAGAATCACATATAGCAAAATTAAACTTGCCTTATGTGTCTAAGCCTTTTTATCAAAAAGAGAAGAACCTCTCTGTGTCCAGACCGTGAGATTCTTCTCTAATGTTTTTTCAACCAAACCTGATTATCACTTCATTATGAGCTCGTTGTCATCAGGAAGCTCGAACGGAACCTTTTTCGGTTCGCTCAGATAGTAATATGCGCATGAGGTGTAATCATCATATCTTGGGCCCGTCCAACCGAGATTATCAATCACCATTTTGAAATTCTCGTCAAAATAAATCGGATCTTTGACATGGAAACGATACAGCAAAAATCTCTTCTGATGATTATACATTTCCTTTGTGTCGCCGATTATAGCAAAAAGCCCCGCATAAAGTCCGCTGAAGGTCTGATAACGGTTGAGATAAATATCATTTCCGAATGCATACGAGCCGCAGAAATAGTCCTCCGTTCCCGTATAATTCATGGTGGGATATTCGTCGCCGTCGATATAAGCCTTTGCCTCACCCTCAACCCAGCATGTATTGTGACCGTTCATTCCGCTTGCAAGAGTAACTCCGACAAACTGACCCTTTCCCTCAATCTTGTCCAAAATCGTATATGCTCTTCCCTTTTGGACGGGGTGCTCCTGACGGTAAGTCGCATGGAAATAGCCTATGTTTTCGCTTATGTCTCCGTGCCAGCCACTTATCATATAGTAGAGCGTTTGAGGCTTTTCCGAACGGTTTTCCATTGTTATTTTGCAGTGCTTTCTAAAGGGCATCTCAAAATAGCTGTTAAAGCCTCTGCCCGGGGCAACAAGCATCACAGCCGAATTCAATACGGGATAATTTCCGTCACGGTCTTCAAAATTCTCATCGTAGGCACAACCGAAAAACGCCGACAGCGGTGCTTCTACGCTTGGATTCTCTTCGTTCTCCCAGTAAATTCTCAATATAAATGAATGTCCCACATAGCCCGTGAACCACATGTGAGTTATCATACCAGGCCCGTCCGTATCGCAAAGGGTGAGCGTTTCATGTGGCTTGATGTCATAGCAAGGACTTAATTTTTCGCAGTCGTTTCCCCTTGTTCCGCCTGATTTTGTACCTGTCGGATTTTCAGCGGAAAAGCCGAAAACCTTTCTGTTTTTGATTTCATACAATGCCATATCTTTATCCTCCCTAAACGGTCAAATCACCGCTTTTGCTCAATTGTATCATCGAAATATCACTAATTCAATACGGAAAAAAGAAAAACAGCGTGAAGATTTTCCACGCTGTTTATACACAATAAAATCAGATTACTTCAACAAGCTCAATCTTGAAATTAAGCTCCTTGCCAGCCATTTCATGGTTTGCGTCGAAGGTAATTGTAGTCTCATCCTTTGCGGCAACACAAACGGGGAACTGCTGTCCCTCTGCCGTTGCAAGATAAAGTCTGTCACCGACATTCAGCGACTCACTTCCGGGCAATTCTGCCTGAGGAACAGTGAAAATTGCCTCGGGGTTTGCCTCTCCGTAAGCCTCCTCGGGCATGAGGTGGATATCGATAATCTGACCTACCTCCATGTCCTCAACAGCCTTGTCGAAGCCCTTAATCATCATTCCCGCACCGCATACGAACTCAAGCGGAGTTCCTCTGTCGTAGGAAGAATCGAATTTTGTTCCGTCATTGAAGGTTCCTGTGTAGTGAACCCTGCAAGTTTTGTTAAGGTTGCTCATTTAAGTTTCCCTTTCAGTTATAAAGTTATTTTAGTACCGCCTGCCGTGCGAATATTGAGAACATAGCATGTCCCCTCGCCGAAAACGGATTCAATCATATTTTTGTATTTATCAAGCAAATCATCAGGAACATAAGCCTGAATTGTGCCCGCAAAACCGCCGCCGTGAACACGGTATGCTCCACGGTCTTTTAGAAGTCTCTCGGTAAGAGCCAGCGCAAGAGTGAGTCCCTGGTGATTAGGGTCGCTCGAAGCGAAAACATTCTGCAGCTTCATAAGCGAAGAATTACCCGAAGCCTTGACAAGTGCACGGAAAGCATCGAAATCCTTTTCCTTGAGCTTATCTGCTTCTTCCTTTGCACGGCGGTTTTCGTCAAAGAAATGAATTGCACGAAGAACTGCCCTGTCGCCAAGCTTCTCACGAAGAGCGGGGATGCTCTTGTAGAATTCAGCCTCATCCACCTCACGAAGAACGCTCTTTCCGAAAACCTCAGCAACGGATTTCATCTCGACAGGCACAGCCGCATATTCGTTTGTTAAATCCGCGTGACTTCCCCTTGTGTCTACAATGCAAAGCTTGTGACCGTAGTCGGAAAGATTAAACTCGATTTTCTCGAGCTCTGGCTTTTGCGGGTCGTTAAAATCGATTGCGGTAAATCCGCCGACGCTTGAAGCGGTCTGGTCCATAAGACCCGACGGCTTTCCAAAATAGACATTCTCTGCGTACTGGGCAATCTGAGCGACAGTAACAGGATCGATTTTATCGTCATTGTAGAAGTGATTTATGATAGTCACGACCAAAACTTCAAAAGCCGCAGAGCTTGAAAGTCCCGAACCCTTGAGGACATTCGATGTGGTGTAGCAGTCAAAGCCGCCTACCTTGTAGCCAAGCTCGGAAACCCTTGCGGCAATACCGCGAATCAGTGAAGCGGATTTCTCACGCTCCATGCTTTTCGGCTCGAGAACGGAAATATCAATTTCATCAAACTTTGTGTATTCGTGTGACTTCAGGCGAATCATGCTGTCGTCACGCTTTTTAGCCGCCGCTATGATATCGAGATTTACTGCAGCAGCCAAAACTCTGCCGTGCTGGTGGTCTGTGTGGTTTCCTCCGATTTCGGTTCTGCCCGGAGCAGAAAAATACTCGATTCCGTCATCGCTCTCGACAGAAAAATAGCTCTTGAAGTTTTCCGTGAGAGTAGCGTATCTCTCGCGCTGCAATTCCTCGTTGTCCGCATAAACGGATTTGAATTCTGAAATCATAGTTTACCTCCGTTTTTTATTAAATTAAAAAGTCCGTCCTCATCTAAAATAGGTATGCCAAGCGACTGAGCCTTAGTTAGCTTTGAGCCTGCTGCCTCACCGGCTACAAGATAGCTTGTCTTCTTGGATACCGAGCCTGTCGCCTTGCCGCCGTTCTTCTCGATGAGCTCGCTTGCCTCTTTTCTTCCGAGAGTCGGAAGCGTTCCCGTCACAACGATGGTAAGTCCTGCCAATGCGTTTGAGGCCTCTTCCTTTTGCGGCATAGTCATATTCACTCCTGCCGCTTTCAGCCTTGAAATAATCTCTCTGTTATGCTCATTCGAGAAGAATTCAACAATGCATTTTGCGGTAGTTTCGCCGATATCGTTAATTGCCGTAAGCTTTTCCTCGTCAGCCTCAATGAGTTCGTCAATCCCCGAGAAATTCTTCATAAGCTCTCTAGAGGTGGAAAGTCCGACATTTCTTATTCCGAGTGCCGCCAAAAGCCTCGTTGGCTCGTTTGACTTAGACGCTTCGATTGCGGCAAGAATTTTGTCGGTGTTTTTCTCTTTGCCGATAAGCTTCTTCTCGATTAATTCCTCTCGTCTGTTTTTCAATTCGTAAATATCGGCATAACTCTCAAGAAAGCCCTCTTTTATGAGAGAATCGGTTATTGTCTCCCCAAGACCGACTATATTCATACAGTTGACCGAAGAGAAATAGGCAATCGTGCGTGAAAGCTGAGCATGACAGGACGGATTAACACACCTGATGTCGGCAGTGTCCTCCTCACGAATGAGCGGTTCGCCGCAAACAGGGCAAACGCTCGGCGCCGTAAACACCTCTTTCGGCTCGGTCACGCAACCGTTTAGCTTCGGAATGATTTCTCCCGATTTAAACAGCTTATAGCTTCCGCCGATACCGACCTTCATTTCGTTTATGTAATCCTGATTGTGAAGTGTGGCTCTCGAGACAAAGGTACCGCAAAGTCTTGCAGGGCCTCCAGTTTCCTTGTCATGAAAAATACCCGTGAAGGTAAGCTTTCCCGTTCTTCCGACGTCGACAAGAATTTCGTCCATAACCACCTCACGCTCCTCGGGTGGATATTTATAGGCAATGTGTCCGCTCGAGTACTTGGCACCGCTCGGAAAATCATTTCGATAGGCTATTTGGTCTATCTTGACAACGGCACCGTCAATATCAAACGGAAGCTCACTTCTCATGTCACCGATTTCATCAATTGCCGATAAAATTTCGTCAAGCGTCTCGCATCTCTTGTGAAAAACCGTTTTCACTCCAAGCGCCGAAAGCTTATCGAGTGAATCGCAGTGGCTTGTCATAAGTTCGCTCGGGCCGTCCTGAACATTAAAGACAAACATATTGAGCCCACGTTCACGGGTGACTGCCGAATCAAGCTGTCTGAGCGTTCCTGCGGCAAGATTTCTCGGCTTTGCGGCAAGCTTTTTACCGTTCTCCTCCTGAATTCGGTTGTACCTCTCGAAGCTCTCGTGAGTCATGTAAACCTCACCTCTGAGCTCGAGATACTCGCAGTCAAGGCTGATTTCCTTTTTAACATCGGGCAGTGTGAGTGCGTTCGCAAGCGTGTCTTCACCGATGTAGCCATCTCCTCTTGTTTCAGCCATATAGAGCGAAAGAGTATCATTATTTCTTCTGTACCGAAGAGACATACTGAGTCCGTCTATTTTCTGCTCGACCGAAAAAACAGCATCGGGATGCACCGCCTTTACCTTATCGTACCAAGCCGCAACATCTTCTTTTGTGAAAACGTCCTCGATTGAAAGCATAGGCACGTTATGGGTAATTTTTACGCCTGCCTCACGCTTAGCCGTTCCTCCTACTTTTTGAGAAGGAGAATTTTCATCCACCCACTCCGGATGCTCACGCTCGGCGGCTTTGAGCGACTGCATTAGCTTATCGTACTCAAAGTCAGAAATTTCAGGCTCGTCCATATTGTAGTACCTGTTCATGTGGTACTCAATCTGAGCTTTTAATGCTTTGTATTCCTCGTAACTCATCGATTTTCCTTTTGATTTTCTTGGGATAGCTGTATATTCAAAAATCAGCAAGCAAAACCTGTCCGCTTGCTGATTTTTCTTACTCAAATTCTTTAAGTGACCTCACGACCGACGCAATCGGAAGTCCGACTATATTGAAATAGTCTCCGTTTATCGATTCAACCAAAAGCGAGCCCTTGCCCTGAATGCCGTAGGCACCTGCCTTGTCGCTCGGTTCTCCCGTTGCGATATAGGCTTTGATTTCGTCATCTGTGAGATCATAGAACTTAACCTCGGATTTCACCGAATAATTAAGCTCCTTTCCGTTTCCGATTATGCACACGCCTGTGAAAACATTGTGCGTCTTTCCCGACAGCATTCTGAGCATATCTAACGCTTCCTCATCGGAATGCGGCTTGCCGAGAATTTTTCCGTCGTAAGCCACGACCGTATCAGCCGCAAGAACGACTCTGTCTTTCTCAACAAGCTTTTCTACTGCCAGTGCCTTTCTCTTTGACAAAAGCTCAACCGCCTCGTTCGGAAGAAGAGCGTCCGAAAAGCTCTCGTCAACATCGGAAACAAGCACCTCGAAGTCAAGACCCGCTAAATTCAGCAGCTCCTTTCTTCTCGGTGAGGATGAAGCCAAAACAAGCTTCATTTTATTCACCGTAACCGTCAGGATTCTGCGTCTGCCATCTCATGGAATCAGCACACATATCATCGAGAGTCTTCTCTGCCTTCCAGCCAAGCTCGTTGTAAGCCTTGGAAGCGTCTGCATAGCAC
>CAVKLS010000084.1:0-1387 GCA_963657025.1 bacterium
GGAATTACAAATGAGCAAATCTAAAGTAGTAGTTATCACGGGAGCATCAAGCGGAATCGGAGAAGCAACAGCACGTCTTCTCGCAAAACAAGGCAATAAAGTTGTTCTTGGAGCAAGAAGGGAAGAGAAACTCAAAAAAATCGTGTTGGAAATAAACGCAGACGGTGCAGATGCGGTTTACTGTATTACCGATGTCACAAAAGTAAGCGATTTGGAAGCATTGGCACAAAGAGCTATGGAAGCATACGGAAGAATTGACGTTTGGATAAATAATGCAGGACTTATGCCTTTATCTTTATTGTCGGAAGATAAGGTTGAAGACTGGGACACATGTGTAGACGTCAATCTGAAAGGCGTTCTTTACGGAATTCACGCATGCCTTGGAATTATGCGTGAGCAAAAAAGCGGACATATCATCAATATAGGCTCGCTTTCTTCACATCAGACAGGAATGAGCTGTGCGGTTTATGCTGCTACCAAATTCGGAGTCAGAGCCATCAGCGAAACTCTCCGTGAGGAAGAGGCTGCGGCAAAAACTGGAATTCGTGTGACCATGCTGGCACCCGGAATGATTGCAACCGAATTACCGCAATCTTTGACCACACAGGCAGGCCGTGACGGTATGCAGGCTGCATACAATGCACTTGCCATTCCGGCTGAAACCGTTGCAGAAAGCATAGCTTTTGCAATTAATATGCCTGAAAATACAGGAATTAACGAGATTATAATTCGCCCTACAGCTCAGCAGCTGTAATTATCTGAGAGAAATAATGAGGTAATTATTATGAATAACAAATATGTAGTTGTCACAGGAGCAAGCTCTGGTATCGGTTATGAAACGGCAAAGGCTTTTGCAAATCGCAGTAAAAATTTGATTATATGTGCACGCCGAACCGAACGCCTTTTGCAGTTGAAAGAAGAAATACAGAAAGAGTATCCCAAGGCGGATGTTGTTGTGAAAGCGATAGACCTCTCAAACGAGAAAGCTGTTGTGGATTTCTATCGTTCACTTAGCAATTATGATATCGAAGTGTTTGTAAATAATGCCGGATTGGGAAATGACGGAGATATTACCAATCCTGATTTGGAACACAATATCCGAATGATTCACGTAAATGTAAATGCGCTTGCACTTTTATCTACTCTGTATGTTGCCGATTACAAAGATAAGGAAGGTGCACAGCTGATAAATGTTGCTTCTTCTGCGGGATATACAATGTTTCCAGGATGTACACTATATGGTGCAACTAAGTTTTTTGCAAGTTCCTTGACCGAAGGCATTGATATGGAAATGCAGTCGGGCGGACACAAGCTTCGTGCAAAAGTATTGGCACCTGGGGCTACCGAAACCGAGTTTGAACAGTCGGCACATGAATTAAAAAATAAA
>CAVKLS010000084.1:1397-4352 GCA_963657025.1 bacterium
TGATTATACGCAGAAGTTCGCCCGTTTTCATACTGCTAAGCAAATGGCAGAGTTTTTGCTTGCTCTTTATGACGGAGATAAAACTGTCGGAGAAATTGATTTTGAAACCTTCGGCATTAAATTAACCGACGCAAAGCATCCGTCATTGAAGTTCTGACTTTAATCAGATGCATTTATATGAAAAGACAGGAAAGAGGCGATATTTCATGAATCATAACGTTCTTATACTCATGTTGCTCATTTTGGTATTAATGCTTTCAGGATGCAGCACTGCCAATGCTGAAGATCAAAGCAGTGAAGAATCTGATATAAGTTTCGAGGTTCAGGAAACAGCAGTGCCGGAGACGGAAGAGAGTTCCGATACAGAATCTGAAATTGAAGAAGACTCAGAAACAGAATTTGAAGCGGAAGAAAAAACAGAAACAAAATCGGAAGAGGCTTCCGAAACAGAGATTAGCATGAAGAATATTTCACTTGGTACAGTGCCGAATCAATATTACAGTGAAGCCGAAAATCAAGGCACTCTTGAGACCTTCACTTATGACACGAAGGATTATATCGGAAACGGAAATGATATTCAAAGTCAGGCAACGGTTTATTTGCCTTACGGATACAATCAGGATGATGCAGATACAAAATATAACATTCTGTATCTACAGCACGGCGCTTACGGAAATGAGCGCACTTGGATGTATGAATACGGCGACAGCTTCAAGAATTTGATTGACAATATGATTGAAAACGAATTGATTCCGCCGCTGATTATCGTCATGCCTTATCTGCCGTCAGGAAACGAGTGGTATCACGACACAACACCGATTTTTTATTCAGGAGAAATCAGAAATGACTTGATGCCTGCTGCCGAGGCATATTATCACACTTATGCTGAGGATACCTCCGATGAGGGCTTTGAGGCATCCCGTTCCCACAGAGCCTTCGGCGGCTTTTCAGCAGGCGGCACAACAACCTGGCGTGTCTTTTTGGAGGGAATGGACAGATTTGAATATTTTATGCCAATGAGCGGCGGTCTTACTCTGGGCGGTGACGGCTCAACTGATGTTGAGGACGCAACACTGATAGCCGATACCGCTGTAGCCTCAGGTTACGGCAAGGATGAATACTATGTATTTTCGGCAACAGGTACACAGGATGTTGCTTATCAGGGCTTGACTGCACAAATGGATTATATGAAAACTCTGACAACAGCCTTTGACTATACAGACAGCGGATTTGCGGACGGTAATTTGATGTACTATACTGTCGAAGGAAACCGACATGATTATCAATGGACTTGGGAATATGTATATAATGGGCTTCAGTGTTTATTTTCATGGTACGAAAGATAGAAACTTAACATTATCTTGAGTATATTTCCCTTGAATTTATCATCGAATTTTTAGGACGTTCTCAAGAGAAAATTTCACAAAAACAGGCACAGCTAACAGAGATAAAATCCGTCGGCTGTGCCTGTTTGCGCAAAAAAAGAGAGCCGAAAAATCGACTCTCTGAATTAATTCTAAAATGATAATCAGTCGACGATAATTGACTTACCTGTCATTTCCTCAGGCTGTGGGAGTCCGAGAATCTTGAGCATGGTAGGAGCAATATCAGCAAGAACACCGCCTTCTCTGAGCTTAACATCTCCCTGACCGATAACGAGGAACGGAACAGGATTTGTTGTGTGAGCGGTGAACGGTGCGCCGTTCTCGTCAATCATCTTATCAGCGTTTCCGTGGTCTGCTGTGAGAAGAATTGTGCCGCCGAGTGAAAGAACGGTTTCTGCAATTCTGCCTACGCATTTGTCAACAGCCTCAACAGCTGCAACGGCTGCATCAAATACACCTGTGTGACCGACCATGTCGCAGTTAGCATAGTTGAGAATGACTACATCATATTTGCTTGACTTAAGTGCTTCATCGAGCTTATCTGTAACCTCATATGCACTCATGTGTGGCTGAAGGTCGTATGTAGCAACCTTAGGAGAAGCGACAAGAATTCTGTCCTCGCCCTCAAACTGTGTCTCAACACCGCCGTTAAAGAAGAATGTTACGTGAGCATACTTCTCTGTCTCTGCGATTCTGAGCTGAGTTTTTCCGTTAGCTGAAAGATACTCGCCGAGTGTGTTTGTGAGCTTCTTATCCTTGTAAGCAATCTCAACGTTTGGCATGGAAGCGTCGTACTGTCTCATGCATACGAAGAATACGTCAGGTCTGCCACCCTTGCGCTCGAAGCCTGTGAACTCATCATCAACAAGTGTACGAGTGATTTCACGTGCTCTGTCGGGACGGAAGTTGAAGAAGATAATTGAATCACCAGACTCAATCTTCTTTGCACCGTCGATTACACAAGGAATTACAAATTCATCCGTAACACCCTCGTCGTAAGAATTCTGCATTGCGCACTTGGGACATGCGGCATGGTTGCCCTCGCCGTAGACCATTGCGGCATAAGCCTTTTCTACTCTGTCCCAGTTGTTATCTCTGTCCATTGCATAGTAACGGCCTGAGATTGTAGCAATTTTACCGACGCCGATTTCCTTCATCTTATCCATAAGCTGGCAAACATAGTCTTTTCCTGAAGAAGGCGGAACGTCACGACCGTCCATGAAGCAGTGAACATAGACTTCGGTAAGACCCTTGTTCTTTGCCATCTGGAGAAGACCTGCAAGATGCTCGATGTGAGAGTGAACACCACCGTCAGAGAGAAGTCCGAGAAGGTGAAGAGCGGTGCCCTTTTCAAGAGCCTTGTCCATGGCGTCGTTAAGAGCCTCGTTCTTGAACATCTCGCCGTCGCTGATTGACTTTGTGATTTCGGTGAGCGGCTGATAAACAATTCTGCCGGCACCGATATTTGTGTGACCAACCTCGCTGTTGCCCATCTGTCCGTCGGGAAGACCGACATCCATTCCGGAAGCACCGATGATTGTGTTCGGATACTCGTTGAAGAGTTTTCTTA
>CAVKLS010000084.1:4362-6726 GCA_963657025.1 bacterium
TTAGGTCTTTTTGCGGCTTCGATAGCGTTGCCCTCAGCGGGAGCAATTCCGTAGCCGTCAAGAATCATTAAAACTAATGGTTTTTTCATATATTAGAGAACCTCAAATGATATTATTTGAAAAAGGGAGCAGTAGATTTTCTGCTCCCTTTCATTCGGATAAATTATTGGCTTATCGAAACAAACAGTCAGAGCCTGATATACTGATGCCGTAAATCGGTAATTAGGCTCAAACTTACGGTTGTTCCTAATTACAAGGTAATCAGCCCTCGGAAGCAGCCTTTACGATTACGGAGAAGTCCTGAGCCTTGAGAGAAGCGCCGCCGATGAGTCCGCCGTCAACATTGACCTTGGAAACAAGCTCTGCTGCATTCTTAGCGTTCATGGAACCGCCGTACTGAACTGTGACAGTCTCTGCAACCTCAGCGCCGTAAGCCTCAGCAATAGCTGCTCTTACATAACCATTGCCCTCGTCAGCCTGGTCAGCAGTAGCTGTGACGCCTGTGCCGATAGCCCAAACCGGCTCGTAAGCGATGATAACATTCTTGAGCTGCTCAGCTGTAACGTTTGTGAGAGCCATCTTTGTCTGATACTTGAGGAGTGTCTCGGTGTAGCCGAGCTCTCTCTGCTCGAGTGTCTCACCAACGCAGATTATAGCCTTGAGACCACCGTTGAGAGCAGCCAAAGAACGAAGGTTAACAGTCTGATCTGTCTCGCCGAAGTACTGTCTTCTCTCGGAGTGACCGATAACAACGTACTCAACGCCAGCCTCCTTGAGCATATCAACGGAAACCTCACCTGTGTAAGCGCCGCTTGACTTGAAGTGAACGTTCTCAGCACCGATCTTGATGTTGGAACCCTTAGCTGCCTCGACAGCTGCAGGAATGTCGATGTATGGTACGCAGAGAACAACATCACAGGAAGCGTCTGCTACGAGAGGCTTCATCTCGTTTATGAGAGCTGTTGTCTCTGAAGGTGTTTTATTCATTTTCCAGTTACCAGCGATAACTGCTTTTCTTGTTGACTTATTCATGACGAAAAAATCCTTTCAAATGTTCAATTGTATTTAGAGTAAAATGGGGCAAACCGCAATCAGCCTGCCCCATATTTTAGATGAAATTACTTGTCAGCAATAACTGCAACGCCCGGAAGAACCTTACCCTCGAGATACTCAAGAGAAGCACCGCCGCCTGTGGAGATGTGAGACATCTTGTCAGCGAAGCCAAGCTGCATAACAGCTGCTGCGGAGTCGCCGCCGCCGATGATTGTTGTTGCGTCTGTCTCAGCGAGAGCCTTTGCTACTGCGATTGTACCTGCAGCAAGAGTCGGGTTCTCGAAAACGCCCATAGGTCCGTTCCAAACAACTGTCTTAGCTGTCTTAACAGCCTCTGCATATGCCTTCTGAGTCTCAGGTCCGATATCAAGACCTTCCATGTCATCGGGGATAGCCATTGTAGGAACAACAGTTGTCTCGATAGGTCCGTCGATAGGATCCGGGAAGTCCTTGGAAGCAACTGTGTCAACAGGGAGGAGAAGAGTCTTGCCCATGTCGGCAGCCTTCTTGATCATCTCTGCGCAGTACTCAACCTTAGTGTCGTCAACGAGGCTCTTACCGACTGTGCCGCCCTGAGCCTTGATGAATGTATATGCCATTCCGCCGCCGATGATGAGTGTGTCGCACTTCTCGAGGAGGTTGTTGATAACATTGAGCTTATCTGCAACCTTAGCACCGCCGAGGATAGCAACGAAGGGTCTTACAGGCTCTTCAACTGCATTTCCGAGGAAGTTGATTTCCTTCTGCATAAGGTAACCTACAGCAGTCTCCTTGATGTGATCTGTTACACCGGCTGTTGAGCAGTGTGCTCTGTGAGCGGAACCGAAAGCGTCCATAACAAATACGTCAGCAAGAGAAGCAAGCTCTGTTGAGAATGGCTCGAGGTTCTTTGTCTCTTCTTTTCTGAATCTTGTGTTCTGAAGAAGAACAACATCGCCGTCCTTCATTGCAGCAACGGCTGCCTTTGCGTTCTCGCCTACAACTGTGTCGTCATCGGCAAAAACAACAGGCTGACCGAGGAGCTCAGAAAGTCTTACTGCGCAAGGAGCAAGAGAGAACTTAGCCTCAGGACCGTTCTTCGGCTTACCGAGGTGAGAGCAGAGGATAACCTTTCCGCCGTCAGCGATAAGCTTCTTAATTGTTGGAAGAGCAGCTACGATTCTGTTGTCGTTTGTGATAACGCCGTCCTTCATAGGTACGTTAAAGTCTACACGAACGAGAACCTTCTTGCCCTTAACATTGATGTCATCAACAGTAACTTTATTTAAAGCCATTGTTATGCACACTCCTTTTTTATTATTGATTATAGTC
>CAVKLS010000085.1:0-6700 GCA_963657025.1 bacterium
GTATCTGCTGTGTTCTGAAAAAGCTGTTGTTCGGAAATTCTCTTATTTTTGCACGCAGGGCTTTGTTTATCCTCTCCTTCATCTCTGCGGCAGCCGCCTTGGTAAAGGTAACGACAAGAAGTCTGTCTGCGGGAACGGGGTTTGCTTCGTCGGTCAGAAGAGAGATTATTCTCTCGACCAGAACCGCCGTTTTTCCCGAGCCTGCGGCGGCGGAAACGAGAACGGTTCCGCCTCTTGAATCAATTGCGCTTCTCTGCGCCTCAGTCCATGTCGGCATTGTCCCCATCTCCTCTCGTGCCGTCATTCAATTCGCTTTCCATCTGATTTAAAACATCATCGTTCTTTCCGCCCACGCTCCTCGATTTGTTTTTGTCTCTCTTTGCAAGGCAAACAGAAGCATAATCACAATAATCGCAATTGTAGGAATTGACCATAACAGGATCTGCCGCACATTTACCGCACAGCACTCCCTCTGCCATATTGGAAATCGTCTTTCTTATGTACCCGAATATAAGCTCAAAGCCCTTGGCACTGACAAGATGATTTCCTTTTTTGAGACTTCCGTCCTTGAGCAGCGTCGCCTGAACAAATCTTCCGCCAACATTCTTCTCCATGGCATCGACGACCTCAATGCTGTCGAGCACAAGCCCCTTCATTCTCTGGTTTTTGTCTCGTTCCTTTTGAATGGCGACCTCGGAAGCGTCCCTTTTTGCGCCGAATGAATCTATCTTGGCAGGCATGTACAGAACTCCCGCAGGAAGGTATCTTCCGCCGTCCGTTATCGCACAGAGGTAAATGAGCATCTGCATATTAAGTCCGAAAAGAACCTCCGAGAGCTTAAAGTCCTTTGTGCCCGTTTTGTAGTCGATAATTCTGACGTACTCGCTTCCGTCCCTTGCGGTGTACAAGTCAAATCGGTCTATTTTTCCGCCGACTCTTACCTCTTTCCCGCTGTCTGTCTTGATTTTAAGCGGTGGAAACTCAGTTCCCTCCTGAAGCGAAAGCTCGAAATATTTCGGCTCGAATTTGCTTTGCGCAAACTCCTCGACAAGCCTCAAAAGAAGCGTATAAGCCGCCTTGACCATTCGTGAAATACGGTATCTGTCCTGTGCGCCGAGATTATCATAGCCGCCCATTTCCTCGTCGGCATATTGTCTTGCAAAAAGCTCCGTGTCTTCCCTGAGCTTTTCCTCGTTGCCGCTGTAGCTTTCTATTCCCTGTCTCAGAACCTTTTCGAGGATATAGTGCATAACCGTTCCGTACTGTCTGTTTCCGATTTCAGCCGCTTCAAGCTTCTTGGCATTGAGACTGTAACGGCAAAAATACATGAACGGGCACTTATAGAAGGTTTCTATCTGGCTTGCAGAGAGCATTCTTCCGTCGAAAAATCTTTCGGATACGCTCCTGTCCTCAATATCAAAGCTGCCCTGATTTGCTCCTCTTTCAAGTGCTTTCTTTCTGCCGTCTATTTTATCCTCTTTCTCAAAATTATCTTCTTCCGAGAAATACTTTTCAAGCGTAGCCTTCACGCTGTCGTTGAAAGCAAAGCTTTTTGCGTAGCTTGAGAAAGCGGCGTTTTTCGTTGTAATGTAATACTTTGCGGAAAGCTCTCTTATCTCCTCAAGTCCAGAGAATATCAGCTCTATATTTTCGATAACCTCGCTCTTTGACGCACCGCCCGAAACATTATAGGTAAGATACAGCTTTTCGGACGGGTTGGTTATTGCCTTGTAGGCGTTGAACCTCTCGATTTGAGTCAGCTGCTCCACGGGGTTTTCAAGTTCAATCCGAAGATTTCGCATGATCTTCTTCTCGCCCTCTGAAATGAGCCCCTTTGTGCTCGGCACGGCCGGGAAAAACTCTCTCTTACATCCGACAATAAAAGTGATTTTCGGACTTGACTGCAAAAGCTCTATCGGCGAGCCGAACTGAACGCTGTCGAGATAAGTCGGAATATCCCGTGTTTCCTCAACCTCGAGAACATTCTTCAGGTACCCATAGAATTTTTCCTGATTTATTTTTTTATCACCAAGCGTAAAAACAAACTGGTCCAGCACGCCCATAAGCTTAGCCCAAATTCGTTTTCCGTCGTCGGCACGGTCGGAAAGTCCGTGTCTTTCGTCTCTGCAAAATTCACTTTGCCTGATTATGGCATCGGCAACCTTGGCATCCTCGAGCAAAGAATAGACCGCACGGCAAATCGAAACGGCATCGGTGTTTTTTACATTATCCGAAAACTTAACAAGCGGAGAAATAACCGTAAATCTCGTTTCGTTTATTCTGTCGAGCTGCTCCTGAGTTTTCTTGTCAATCTTCTTGCCGTAGCCCTCGGGGTGTCTTGTGAAGTCGGTTTTCCAATCCTTTCCGTATAATTTCCAGACGTAAGCGTAGTTCTCAAGATTGGAAATATCCTCACTCGAAATGCCAAGCAGTCCCGTTTTCATATACGTCAGAATATCCTCGGTTCTGAAGCCGAAAACCGCAATATTAAAAGCACTGAAAACAAAGCGAACAAGCGGCGTGGCATCTATTCTTTCGGCTTTTGCAAAGTGAATGGGAATGCTCCATTTTGCGAAAATGCTCTCGACAGAGTGTGAGTATGTCGCAAGGTCGGCACATATGACAGAAATATCTCTGTACCTGTAGCCACCGTGCATAATAAGATTTCTTATCGTTGCCGCCGTGTATTCTAGCTCCTCATATGCGGTTTTTCCCTCATAGACAAAAATATCATTCGGCGTATCATCTGAGTATTCGGGAGAATCGGAGAAAGCGGAAACCTCGAGCCGCTTCAATTCCTCCGACTTTGAGCGCTTGTTTTCGCTGAGAGCTGTCACTTCATCACTCACGTCCAAGGAAAGCTCCCGTGCCTGTGCGATAAGCTTTTGATAGGTATCAAAAACTGGCTCGAAAAAGCTCTCACGCTTTTCTCTCGGACTCGGCATGCACAGACTGACAAGAACGTCTTCCGCACTTCTCACCGCCGACATTATAATCGAGCGTTTCGGCTTATCGAAGGTTTCAAACGAATCTATAAAAACGGTCGTGCCCTTGAAATAGTCGTTTTTCTCTACAAGCTTTGCGGCAAAATCTATCAAATCGGACGGGTCGGTGTAGCTTCTCTTAACTATCGCGTCGTATGCCGAATATATCAGACCGATTTCTCTTAGCTTTTCACTAAGCACGGCGTCGTCTGTTTTCAAATCCAAAACAGCATCATATCCGACGCCCGAGGACTTGAACATCTCCACCGTTTCGAGCATCATAGGTGCAAGCTTTGACGAGTCGGCATCGAGTACATTCAGTTCATCTCTGCATTCGTCAACCGCCAGATTCATCGACAGAATCTTTCCGCTGTCACTTATTCTCTTTTTGGCAAGACCGCCGTAGGTCTCGATGATATTTCCCGCAAGTCTCGAAAAACTGAGCACACGGATATTGACGGCAAGGCTTGCGCCCGCCGCCTTCAGTATGCTTTTTTCTGCCTCGAATGTAAACTGATCGGGCAAAATGATTATCGATTTCTTTCCCTTTTCGGCAAGTCTGCAAGCTTTCTCACAAACATAGTGCGTTTTTCCGAAGCCCGACCTTCCGCTCAAAAATCTCAGCATATTTCAATCACCACAAAAACGAAGAAATATCTCCTATGTCGGACATATCGCCGAACTCGCCCTTATCGATAACCTCGCCCTCCCAGGTATAGTATGGATCTCTCATCTGCGCATAGTTATCCATAAGCTCGAGAAGTCTCTCGCCCGTGTTCATATATGTCTCAAATTCCTCTTTTTGCTCGTCCGTAGCCGTTTCGCTCAAATGAAATACAGGCTCTGCTATAAAGCACTCGGAAAAGAAAACCTCAGGCTTTTTACTTTTGTTATTCATATATATTAACTCCTTTGCAAACATTATCAAATCGTTCTGATGATATTTTAACATGTTTGTCCGAGCCTTTCAATATTACGTAAAGCACGGCTTTGTTAAAGCACCAAAAGCCTCCCCACAAATGCAAAAATCGGACAAGACAGCTTTAACTGCCTTATCCGATTCAACTTGGCGTACCGAATAATATGAAGGGGTAACTTAGGATAATTTAAATAATGGGATAGTGTAAAATGTATGATGTTATTGCACTTATTCTTTTTGTAGGAAAAATGGTATACGCCAATTTGTGGTTTATTTTAGCCGAGAAGTCTTATCATAAAGCTTCCCGAGATGAGAACCAACGCTCCGCCGAGCCTTGTTGCCATCTGAGCGAAAGGAATGAGCTCCATGCGGTCTGCGGCTGAGAGAACGGCGATGTTTCCCGTTCCGCCCATACTGTTTGTGCAAAGTCCTGCCGTGATAGATGCCTCAACGGGATAGAAGCCGAAAAGCTTTCCGAGCGCACCCGATACTACAGCGACAGTTACGATAATCGCAACACATGTGATAATGAACGATGGTGTGAGTGAGGCACCGAGAACCTTGAGGTCAAGAAGTGCAACTCCGATACCTGCGAGAAGTGCGTTTGTGAAGTTCTTCATAACGAACTGACCCCACTGAACAGCCATATTCTCATACTTTTCGGGAATAATTCCGAGAAGCTTGAAGATAACAACAACAATAATCATGAATGCGTAAGCATGCACATTCGGGAAGATGCAGTTGATAAGTGTTCCGATTGTAAAGAATCCGCATGAGAAGAGAAGGCCCGTGCCCATGGTTGTGACATCGAACTTTGCGCTTGAAGCCGACTTCTTCTTTTCCTCAGGCATATCCATAAGCTTACCGTTTCCGTTGAGTGACGGTACGGATGAGCCGAGCTTTGCGATAAGTGCTGCGCTGATGATTGCGAGAACGTTTCCGATTGCGGAAGCGGGAATCATCTGAGAAATGATGTCAGCCTGCTCAATGCCCGTTGCGTTGGCATAAATCTGAGAAAGCGGAGTGACGCCTGCGCCCATACCGCCGCTCATCATCGGCATTGCAACATAAAGGATACTCTCGCCGAAGCCTCTGCCCGTGAGCATTCCCGCAAGTCCGCCGACGAGCATAGCGCATGCCATTGAGATAAACGAAACGGGAAGGAAACGCACGGCGGCTTTTTTGAGAAGATCTCTGTTCATTCCGAGGATACTTCCAGTGATGAGTGCCGAGATATAGAAATCAAGGAAGCCGACGCTGTTCATGAAATCCTTGCAGTTGTCGACAACGCTTGTCGGAAGAAGTCCGAAGGTAGCAAGTGCCGAGGAGGCAAAAATACAGAATACGGCACCGCCACCCAGATATGAGCGAATAATAGGAATTTTAGAGCCTAAAAGATTGAAAACACTGCCCAAAACAAGCATTATCGCAAGTGCACCAACCATATTTGCGGGGAGAATTTCTCTCTCCGCCGCAAACACGACGATAACCGCAAGAATGATATAAACAGGAAGTGACAATCCCATAATTTTAATTTCTTTTACTTTGTCCCAAAGACCGAAGCTTCTTGTTCTTGTTGCGTCCATAAATCCACTCCCCTGATTCTTAATTCTTGTGAAGCTTGGAAACGCCTGTTTCAACAGCTGTCTTAGCGACTGCTTTCGCAACGCCGTTTGCAACTCTCTCGTCAAATGCACCCGGAATAATGTAGTCCTCGTTAAGCTCCTCGGGAGTGATGATGTCTGCAATAGCCTTTACAGCGGCAATCTTCATGTCCTCTGTGATATCTGTTGCTCTTGCTTCAAGTGCACCCTTGAAGATACCGGGGAATACGAGAACGTTGTTAATCTGATTCGGGAAATCGGAACGGCCTGTTGCGACAACTCTTGCTCCGCCCTTCTTAGCATCATCGGGCATAATCTCAGGAGTCGGGTTTGCCATTGCAAATACGATAGCGTCGCTTGCCATTGTGCTTACCATCTCAGCCGAAACAACGTTAGGTGCGGAAACTCCGATAAAAACATCTCTGCCCTTCATAGCTGCCTTGAGGTCGCCGTGAAGCTGCTCTTTGTTTGTCTTCTCTGCCATTTCCTTCTGAGCGGGGTTCATCCACTCCTCGCCCACTGCGAGTGCGCCCTGACGGTCTACGAGAATTACATCGCCGATGCCAAGCTCGAGAAGAAGCTTGCAGATTGAAATTCCTGCCGAGCCTGCGCCGTTGATTACAACCTTTGCATCAGCGAAGCTCTTGCCGACAAGTCGAAGTGCGTTTGTGAGACCTGCGGAAACTACTATAGCCGTGCCATGCTGGTCATCGTGGAATACAGGGATATCAAGCTCTTCCTTAAGTCTGCGCTCAATCTCAAAGCATCTCGGAGCGGAAATATCCTCGAGGTTGATTCCGCCGAATGTCGGAGCAAGTCTCTTGACTGTCTCTACGATTTCATCAGGGTCTTTTGTGTCAAGGCAAATCGGGAATGCGTCGATTCCTGCGAACTCCTTGAAGAGAATTGACTTACCCTCCATAACGGGCATTGCAGCCTCAGGGCCGATATCACCGAGACCGAGAACTGCCGTACCGTCAGAAACAACAGCTACGAGATTTCCCTTTGCTGTGTATCTGTAAACCTCTTCCTTGTTGTCACGAATCTTTCTGCAAGGCTCTGCAACACCCGGTGTGTAAGCCGTGCTGAGATCGTCTCTTGTCTTAACGGTAACCTTTGATGTTACGCTGATCTTTCCTTTGTTTTCCTCGTGCATCTTAAGTGCCAATGCGTTGTAATCCATAATCCTGTAC
>CAVKLS010000086.1:0-6695 GCA_963657025.1 bacterium
TGGCACACGGCTTTGACGGACTTGTCATGATTCCAAACTGCGACAAGAACGTTCCCGGTCTTCTCATGGCAGCCGCAAGACTTAACAAGCCTACTATCTTTGTTTCGGGCGGTCCTATGCTCGCAGGCCGTGTAGGCGGACACAAGACATCTCTCTCCTCAATGTTCGAGGCTCAGGGCGCATATGCCGCAGGCAAAATCGACGATGAGAAGCTCGAAGAATTCGTAAGCAAGACCTGTCCGACATGCGGCTCTTGCTCGGGTATGTACACAGCTAACTCCATGAACTGCCTCACAGAGGTTCTCGGTATGGGTCTTCGCGGAAACGGTACTATTCCTGCTGTTTACTCCGCAAGAATCGATCTCGCAAAGCGTGCAGGTATGCAGGTTATGGAGCTTGTCAAGAAGAACATCTGTGCACGTGACATTATGACAAAGGAAGCTATCTACAATGCTCTTGCAGCAGATATGGCTCTCGGCTGCTCTACAAACTCAATGCTTCACCTTCCTGCAATCGCAAACGAGTGTGATGTTGAGTTTAACCTCGATATGGCAAACGAGCTTTCCGCAAAGGTTCCGAATCTTTGCCACCTGGCTCCTGCTGGTCCAACATACATGGAGGATCTCAACGAGGCCGGCGGCGTTTATGCCGTTCTCAAGGAGCTTTCCAAGAAGAATCCCCTCAACCTCGATGTTCTCACATGTACAGGTAAGACACTCGGCGAGAACATTGCTGATGCCGTTAACCTCGATAATACAGTTATCAGAGATATCGACAATCCGTTCAGCGCAACAGGCGGTATCGCAGTTCTTCACGGCAATCTTGCTCCGGACGGAGGCGTTGTCAAGAGAAGTGCTGTTCTTCCTGAGATGCTCGTCCATGAGGGTCCCGCAAGAGTATTCGACTCCGAGGAGGACGCAATGGACGCTATCCTCGCAGGAAAGATTGTTGCCGGCGATGTAGTTGTTATCCGTTATGAAGGTCCTAAGGGCGGTCCGGGAATGAGAGAGATGCTCAATCCTACATCCGCTATCATGGGTCAGGGACTCGGCTCGAGTGTTGCTCTTATCACAGACGGACGTTTCTCAGGTGCTACAAGAGGCGCTTGTATCGGTCACGTTTCTCCTGAGGCTGCAAGCGGCGGCGTAATCGGTCTTGTTGAAGAGGGCGATATTATCTCCATCAATATCCCTGAGTATAAGATTGAACTCAAGGTTTCCGATGAAGTACTCGAGGAGAGAAGAAAGAACTTTGTTCCTAAGACAAAGAAGCTTTCAGGTTACATCAAGAGATATGCACAGCTTGTTTCCAGCGGTGCTAACGGAGCTATCATCAATCAGAAATAATGAAAAGTTACAATAATGCAGAGCTAAGGGCGAAGTTCAAACAGCTTCGCCTGGAGCTTCACACACTTTCGGTTTTTGCTTCACTTAAAAAAGACCCTGTTTTTTCAAAGCTTGCCGATTACCTTACGGCTCTTTACAATACAGATCTTGAGGATAACCGCGACGAGGATTTGGGCACTAAGCTGGAGCTTTATTCGGATTTTGCACATGCTCTCTTTTCAACTCACGGCGATAACCTTTCCAAGCATATCGCAAGCATTGTGAATGACGATGAAAATGTTTACATCAAGAACATTTGCAAGGGAAAGACAATCACACCCGTACTTGAAAAGGCAGTAGACAGTGAGTTAAAGATACTGCAGAAGCTTGCCGATTTAACGCCAAAGGAGCTTTGTGCGCCGCTTGGCTATGACGGTTATCTTCCTGAGTTTGATACCGAAAGAACAGACATAGCGGCAACATATAAGTACAGAACGTCAAATATCGGAAAATACGGCTACGGTATCTATTCGAGATACTATATGTTTGCGCTTGACGATGACGGAAAAATCATTCCCGTTCGTAATCCCGATTCCCAGAAGCTTGCAGAACTTATCGATTATAAGCGTGAGCAGCAGATAATCATCGATAACACAAAGGCACTTTTGGCAGGAAAGCCTGCGGCTAACATCTTGCTCACAGGTGATGCGGGCACAGGTAAATCCTCGACCATTAAAGCCGTTGTAAATGAATTTAAGGACGAGGGTCTCAGAATTCTCGAGGTGAGAAAAGAGCAGCTTAGGGTAATTCCAAGCATACTTGACGAGCTCAACGAGAATCCGCTGAAATTCATCCTCTTTATCGATGACCTTTCCTTCCAGAGTGACGATGATAATTTTGCGGCATTGAAGGCAATTTTGGAGGGCTCTGTTTCGGCTAAGAGCGGAAACGTCGTTATATATGCGACCTCCAACCGCAGACACATGGTCAAGGAAACATTCTCTTCACGAGAGGGCGATGATATTCACCGCAATGATTCCATGCAGGAGACGGTTTCTCTTTCTGAGAGATTCGGAATTCAGATTCTTTTCAGAAGACCAGATAAATTCACTTATCTTAATATTGTGCATCATCTTGCCGAGGAGGCAGGACTTGATATTCCCGAGAAAGAGCTTGACCTCGGTGCCGAAAGCTTCGCACTCAGACGTGCAAACCGTTCGGCAAGAGCCGCAAAGCAGTATGTTGACGGCTTGATTTCAGCACAGAAATAAATTACAGATACAAAGGAGTGTTCTTCGGAGCACTTCTTTTTTCTTATTTAGCTTGAAAAACAAGAGTATTAATATATAATGTAGGTAGTAATCTATTGTTGTGGAGGTTCATTATGAAGATAGAAAAGCTCACTCCGTCCTTTAAGGATTATCTCTGGGGCGGAACTAAATTAAGAGATGTTTACGGAAAGAAGTGCGACTATGAAAAGGTTGCCGAAAGCTGGGAGCTTTCGACTCACTCAGCGGGCGAGAGCTTCGTCAGCGGTGGTGAATTTGACGGTCTCAAGCTTTCCGAGTATATCGAAAAGGCTGGAAAATCCGTTCTCGGCACAGACTGCGAGGCTTTCGAGAATTTCCCCGTTCTTATCAAGTTTATAGACGCTAAGAATCCGCTGTCCATTCAGGTTCACCCGTCCGATGAGTATGCTCTCAGAGTTGAGCATGAATACGGCAAAACAGAAATGTGGTATGTTATGGAGGCAGAAGAGGGGGCTTCACTTTATTTCGGAGTAAACAGACCCGTGACTAAAGAGGAGTTCAGAGCAAAGCTTGAGGACAACACCATTCTTGAGGTTCTCAATAAGGTTGATGTTCACAAGGGAGATTGTTTCTTCATCGAGTCGGGTACAATTCACGCTATCGGTGCTGGAATTGTAATTTGCGAGATTCAGCAGAATTCAAACTGCACCTATCGAGTATACGACTACGCAAGAAGAGGAGCAGACGGAAAGCTTCGTGAGCTCCATGTCGACAAGGCTCTCGATGTCTCCAAGCTTACGCCCTCCGATACTTCCGACAAGCAGTCAAAGCCACAGGAAATCGGCGGAGCGGTTGTTACAAGACTCGGCTCGTGCAAATATTTCACATCCGATAAATACGAGGTTGAAAACGAAGCTGAAATTGAGGTCGGAAGCGAAAGCTTTGCTTCGCTCATGATTCTCTCTGGTGAAGGAAAGGTAGTCGGCGGCGAGAACGAAGTAAGCTTCAAGGCTGCTGACAGCGTATTTGTTCCGGCAAATTCAGGTAAAATAAAAGTAATAGGCAGCTGTTCGTTCATAATAACAACTGTCTGATAGGAGTTAAATATGATTAAATCAATAAGCATCAGCGAACCCGGTATGCCGTATCTTACCAAGCTTGAGGACGAGAACGGCAGAAGCATTGTTGTCAATTCATCCGCAAAGCCGAGTGATTATCTCTCGCCGGGACAGCTCATTCAGGCAGGTCTTGCCGGCTGTATGTCCATGACAATCAAAGGCTTGCTTTTCAAAAACAAGCTTTCCTATAATGACGTATCGGTTACCGTAAATCTTGATGAGACAGACGGAAAATATCACTTTACCTATAAGGTCGATGTCGATTCCGATGAGGATCCAGAAAAGGTTTATGAAATCGTTAAGCTTGGAGCGTCTAAGTGCTATGTAAGAAATCTTATCACCTCAGATTTGACGGTTGAGGAGGCATAATATGGCCGGTAAAATTGTTCTTGTCGGAGAGCCGATGGGACTTTTCATCGCCAAGGAAGAGGGTGAACTCAGCGGTGTTGAGAATTTCTCCGCGTCAATTGCGGGTGCAGAGTACAACGTTGCTGTCGGTCTTTCAAGACTGGGTCACCGAGTTGCTTACTGCACAAAGCTTGGAAACGATCCCATAGCCGAGAGAATTCTTGACGGCATGAAGAAAAACGGTATTTCCGACGATCTCATTATGAGAAGTGACGATTGCGTCACGGGATTTATGATGAAGGGCAAGACCGCAGTCGGCGACCCGAAAATTGCCTACTTCAGAAAAGGCAGTGCCGCTTCGACAATCAGTACGCACGATATAGATAAGCTTGATTTATTTGAGTGCGAATATCTGCATATAACAGGAATTTTCCCCGCTGTTTCAAGTTCAGCTTGCAATGCAGTAAAACGGCTTGTCAAGCGTGCTGTAGATCTCGATATGAAAATAAGCTTCGATCCGAATTTGCGTCCTCAGCTTTGGAAGAGCGAGAAGGAAATGGTAGATATGCTCAATTCCTTCGCACAACATGCAAACACGGTTCTTCCGGGAGTCAGCGAGGGAAAGATTCTGACGGGTAGCGACAAGCCCGAGAAAATAGCTGAGTTTTACCATAAGATGGGTGTCGAAAACGTTGTGGTTAAGCTTGGTGCAAGCGGAGCGTACTACTCATCAAGCGAAGGAGCTGGAATTATCCCGGGATACAGAGTGAATAACATTGTCGATACCGTCGGTGCCGGTGACGGCTTTGCGGCAGGCGTTATTTCTGCCCTCGCCGAGGGACTTTCACTTAAAGAGGCTTGCGACCGAGGAAATGCTATCGGAGCAATTCAGTTGACGAGTGAAAGCGACAACGAGGGACTTCCTACAAGAGAGAAACTTGAGGCTGTTATGAAAAAAGGCGAGGTTTGAGTCTTAAATAAACTAAACAGAAATGAAAAGCACGCTTATCTTTTTTGGGGATAAGCGTGCTTTGTGTTACTGTTATTTTGTTGCTTTTGTAAAATCGACTGTTCCGATGTTTACCACCACGTTTTTAATTCCGGGTGCTGAAGCGTAATAGCTTGAGCTGTAGCAAATCGGATAGAAGACGAACTGATTATTGAGGAATTTCTCGAGGTTTGTGATATCGCTTATATCACCGCCGCCTGAATGCATGAGCGTGTCGAATGATACGGAATCGAGCAACTGCGGTGAAGCAGTGCTCTCGAAGCACTGGAGCATGCTGAGTGCGGTATCGGAGCTTGACTCTATGGTGTACAATGCAACATCGTAGTCCTTGTTGTAGATAGCTGTTTCAAAATCATCATCGGAAAGAGGTTTGATGTTGCAGTAGCAGGAATCAAATTTGTTCCAATCGGAAATGATTGAGTTTGCTATAGCCGTTGACTGATAATCATCTCGGCAGATAATTGTGATTGAAGGAATGGAGTCAATCTCTTCGTCTCGGCTTTCTTCAAGATACTCGTCACTTGTCGAGGTCTGGGTTGTTTCCAAATCGCCCGATGTGGTATTGTCGATTATTGTGTATGAAGATTCTTCGCCGTTATCTGTCTTTTCTGTCGTATCGTCTGAATCACTGTTCGCTATGATTTCGTTACTTACAGAGGATTGATAATTTTTGTAATCATAAACGGCAGTGTCCTGTTTGACGTAAAGGGAACTTTCAGCATTTGAACGGTAATCGTCACCGTTGAAGGTAAGCCCCGACGGAATGATGTCATCGGCTAATTCTTCGCCCTCGGATAAAGCTTGACTGAGGGCATCACGGTCTATGCTTTTCACAAATATCTCACGAAGACGGGTGCTTAGCTTGCTGCTCTCCGTATTGAAAAGTATTCCGGTCGTTTTATTTGTAAAGGTGCTTACCGTGCATCCAGCCGCCTCGGCGTCGCTCACTTGAGTTGCGTTGTCGAGCTCGAGAATATCGGTAGTTCCGTTAGTAAGTGCAGAAACGGGATCCGCAGTGATATCGTCCGATTCTCCCAGATAGAATGTAAGTGAGGCAGGCTTGACCTTGCCGTTGTAATCGTCATAGGCACTTAGCTCAATGGAAACGCCGTCCGTCCAAGCGTAGCTTGACGAAAAGGTGAACGGGCCGTTCGTAATGAGATAGCTTGAGCCTAAACCGTATCTACCCGTTGTGGACTTGAAAAATTCCTGATTGCACGGCATATAACGAATACCCGCAGTAAGCTTAGGAAAGTTCGGACAGCTTCGCTCGAGAGTGAAAACAAGCGTTGTGTCATTTGTTGCCGAAACTCCGACAGAGCTGACATCGGCAATACCGTAATATGCGTCTCTTGCACCGCTTATGACGAAAAGATCGTCAACATTTTCCGCTTCCGTGGATGGTGAAAGGGCACGCTGAATTCCGAAGACAAAATCATTGGCAGTGACGGACTCGCCGTTGCTCCATTTTGCCTCGGGGTCAATTGTAAAGGTGAACACCGTGTTGCTCGAATTTGCCGTCCAGCTTTCGGCTACTGCCGGCACGGCTTCTCCGTTTTCATCAATTCGGCAAAGACCGTCAAACAAGGCGTTGATTACCGTTTCGGCATAAGTACCGTTTGCCGTTTGCGGATCAAGCGAGCGA